>JASFUG010000152.1:0-7352 GCA_050050395.1 Nitrospirota bacterium | reverse complement strand
ACACGGCGGGACGGTGGGAGCGACGGGTCGGCCGGGCGAGACACCGGGTAGGGAGTGGGCCCCCGGGCGGCCTTATTCGGTCGCCTCGGCGGCCTCTTCCTCTTCGCCCTCGCCTTCTTCTTCGCCCGCGGCCGCGGCAGCGACACCGACCCGCGGCGACACGATCTTGAACAGCACCGTATCCGCCGGGATCAGGAGATCGGTGACGTCGATGGGGAGCTCCGCCGCGGTGAAGGTCTGGCCCGCATCCAGTGCCGACAGGTTTACCGGGATCGCCTCCGGGATCTGTGACGGCGCACAGCTCAGCTTCACCCGGTCGCGGACCACCTGCAGGATGCCGCCCTGACGCACGCCGACCGGGTCACCTCCCTCGATCTGCAACGGCACGTCGATGACCACGCGCCGGTCTTCGTGGAGCTCCAGCAGGTCGACGTGACGCAGGCGGCGACTCACCGGATGGATGTCGAGGTCCTTGATCACCGCCCTGCGGGCCGTGCCATTCACCATCACGTCGATCACCGCGTTGCGGCTATGGTGGCGCAGGTGGTCCGTCACGTCCTTGGCGGCAAAGGAAAGCAGGGTCGCCGGCGAGCCACCGCCGTAGAGGACCGCGGGGATCCGCCCCGCCTTGCGCAGGGTTAGGGTCGCGGACTTGCCGTGGGCGGTGCGTGGCTGGCTGTCGAGGGTGGCGGCGGCGGACATGGCGGTGACTTCCTGATGGAGGTTGGGGTGTTTGGATCGCTGCAAGGTCGTTTCCGCGCGCCTCCATCGCGCGGTCGCGGACCGGGTCACGCGAAGAGCTTGCTGACCGAGGTCTCCTCGTGGATGTTGCGAATCGCCTGGCCCATGTAATGGCCCACGGACAGGACGGTGATCTTGTCGCGCCTCACCCCGTCCGGGATGGGGATGGTATTGGTCACCACCAGCTCCTCCAGGCCGGAGGCATCGATGCGTTCGAAGGCCGGGCCGGACAGGACCGAATGGGTGCAGGCGGCCAGCACGCGGCGCGCGCCGTGGTCCCGCAAGGCGCTCACCGCCTCGGTGAGGGTACCGGCGGTGTCGATCATGTCGTCGACGATCAGGCAGTCGCGGTCCTCGACGTCGCCGACGATGTGCATCACCTTGGCCACGTTGGGGCCGTCGCGCCGCTTGTCGATGATGGCCAAAGCGGCGTCGTTGAGCCGCTTCGCCGTGGCCCGCGCGCGCTCCACGCCGCCGGCGTCCGGTGACACCACGACCAGGTCGTGGAACTCCTTGGTGTCCATGTAGTCGATGAAGATCGGCGTCGCGTAGATGTTGTCCACCGGCACGTCAAAGAACCCCTGGATCTGGCCGGTGTGGAGATCCATGGTGAGGAGCCGGGCGATTCCGGCGGTGGACAGGAGGTCGGCCACGAGGCGCGCGGTGATCGGCACACGCGGCATCACCTTGCGGTCCTGACGGGCATAGCCGTAGTACGGCATGACGGCGGTGATACGACGCGCCGACGCCCGTTTCAGGGCGTCGATCATCACCAGCACCTCCATGAGGTGGTCGTTGCACGGGTGGCAGGTCGACTGCACGACGAAGCAGTCGAAGCCGCGCACGTTCTCGCCCAGCGCCACGTGGATCTCGCCGTCCGAGAACCGGTCCACCTGCGCCGCCGACAGGCTCACCCCCACCTCCTCGCAGATCTCGAGGGCGAGGGGCACGTTCGAGTTGCCCGAGAAGATCTTCAACGTGTCGTGCATGAATGACGAATGGGACGGCGAAATCGGTGATAGCGATCCGGGCGGTGGCTGGGGCGGTAGGATTCGAACCTACGAATGCAGGGATCAAAACCCTGTGACTTACCGCTTGTCGACGCCCCAATGATCGATGTTTGTGCCAGACAAGGGGCGGCGCGGCCTGGCCACCGGCCTCCCCGCGAGGAGCCGAGGAGGCTAGCCCCGGATTTTCCCTGACGTCAAGCTCGATCCGCCAGATCGAGCGGGCGGTCACCTTCATCGATGGCCGCGATAGGGTGCGGGCACCTCCATCTAAGGAGTGCAGGAAAACAGCAGGAAAGCGGGAACGGGTGGTCGATCGGGAAGGGCGTGCCACGGTTTCCTGCCTTCCTGCCCTTTTCCTGCTTTCCCTGTAGGTACTTGTAGTCGATGCAGCCCAGCACCGCGCGGCGGGAGCTAGCCGCTACCGACGACCGCCTCGACCTCCGCCACGGTCTTCGGCACCGCCGCGGTCAGGACCCGCGGCGGTCCCTCGGCCTGCACCAGGCAGTCGTCCTCGATGCGGATACCAATGTCGTGAAACCGCGCATCCACGTCGTCGGCCGCCGCGATGTACAGCCCCGGCTCGACGGTCAGGACCATGCCCTCCACCAGGGGCCGCCACTCGCCGCCGTTCTTGTAGTCCCCCACGTCGTGGACGTCCATCCCGAGCCAGTGGCCGGTGCGATGCATGTAGAACCGTTTATACGCCTCGCTCTCGATCGCCTCGCTCAGGGAGCCGGAGAGGAGGCCCAGGTCGAGCATCCCCCGGGTGAGGACCTCCACCGCCGCCTTGTGGGGGGCGTCCCACCGGTTGCCCGCCACCACTTGCTCGATCGCCGCCGCCTGGGCGGCGAGGACCAGCTCGTAGCACTCCCGCTGCGGGCCGCTGTAGCGTCCACTCACCGGCCAGGTACGGGTGACATCCGCCGTGTAGTAGCCGTACTCCGCACCGGCGTCGACCAGGAGCAGGTCGCCGTCCGCCATCTGCCGGTCATTGGCCACGTAGTGCAGGGTGCAGGCGTTGGGCCCGGAGGCGACGATCGATGGGTAGCCCGGCGAGTGGGCACCGTTGCGCTGGAAGACGTACTCGATCTCGGCACGGATCTCGTACTCGAAGCGCCCGGGGCGGGTGGCCGCCATGGCACGGGAGTGGGCCTCGGCGGTGATCGCCGCGGCCCGCTCCAGGGTGGCGATCTCCTCCTCTCCCTTCACCAGCCGCATCTCGTGGAGCACCTCGTCCAGGTCGACAATCATGCGCGGCGCCCGCACCCCCTGGCGCACCTTGGCGCGCACGGCGTTCAGCCAGTGGATCACCCGGCGGTCGAAGTGCTCGTCCTTGCCGAAGGTGTAGTAGATCCTCTCCACGTTCTCCAGGTAGGCGGGAAGCACCGTATCGATCTCCTCCACCACGTGGGCCTCGTCGGCGCCGAACCGCTCGCGGGCGCCCTCGACGCCGGCGCGCCGTCCCGTCCACACCTCGCGCTCGGGGTCGCGTGGCCGGACGAAGAGGATCAACGGCCCCTCCTCGCGCCCGGGGATGAGGAGGCAGACCGCCTCCGGCTCGTCGAAGCCGGTGAGGTAGTAGAAGTTCGATTCCGGCCGGTAGAGATACTCCACGTCCCGGTTGCGCAGGTGCACCGGCGCCGCGGGCAGGATCGCCACCCCCTCCCCCATGCGCTCCATCAACGCGGCCCGCCGCCGGGCGAAGAGCTCGGTATCCATCGCGCCAGTGTAAGCGAATGCCCCCTTCTCCTCACACGGCCCGCCGCTACGGTCGGAATAACCTCCGCAGCAGCGGGCTTGCCCACGAACCGGCAGCTCGAGTCCGGGGGCCACGGCGGCGGCGCGGCGACCACCGTTCATACCGCCATCAATCTCGACGACCCACTTGCTCGGGGAGGCGCAACGGGAAGCGGTTTCCTCTTTCGTGCCCGTCGAGACCATTGCGGCCGGCGCGGCGATGCCGAGACCGGCGCCGGGGGGCTACTGGAGGCCGAGCTCTTCGCGCAGGGCTGCGAAGTCGAAGGCGGCGGCACCGGCGGTGCGGTGCTCCTGGTTTTCGATCTCCTTGAGGAGGAGATCGACCGCGGCGCGGCCATCGGGGGTGCGAGCGGCCTCGCGGGGGGTCTCGCCGCCCAGGGCCTGGATTGGCTCGTCGAGCCAGTCGGCGTAGTGGCGCTCCTTGAAGGCGAGCTCGAGCCGCTCCGCCCCGGGCGGGCGGGGCGGCAGCGCGGCGGTGTGCTCCGGAAGGGCGGCCATGGCCGACCGGGGGTCGGCGTGGGTCCGTGAGCGGTGGCGAAGCCGGTCGCCGCAGGCGGACTCGATCCGGGCCCGGAGGGCGTCGGCCCGGGGCAGCGAGTTGGTGTCGATCGCCAGCCCCGTGTCGCTGAGCCGGGCGTGGCCGACGATCGTGTTCTCCCAGCCCCGGTGCTGCCGGTTGCCGGGTCGCAGGAAGAGGTAGGCCTCTGGATCGCCCTCGGGATCAGGACGCTCCACCCCCTCCAGGGCGGCGAGCTGCGCGGCGACCGTGTCCGCCTCCCCGGGGGTGATCTCGAAGTGGTCGGTGGTGAGGAGCAGGGGGTCGCCGTCGGTGTTCTGGAGCCGCGGCGGAACCGCGGACTGTGCGTCGAGCTCCGCGACGGCCTCCTCCCAGCGCCGGATCAGGTAGCGAGTGATCCCCTCCCCCCGGAGCCGTTCCACCGGCACCTGCCGCTTGCGTCGCAGCCGGCCGCGGGCGCGGCGCACCACTTCGGCCGCCCCCATGGGGGGAAGGGGGCGGGGGTGGACGCCGCACAGCACGGAGACGCCGTCGTGGTCCACCACCCGGGCGAGCACGGTATCGCGCACCACGAGCGTTTGTGAGCCACTCACCTCGTGGACCGAGCGGACCTCGCCGGAGAGCAGGTCGCGCAGGGTGAGGCCGACGCCGGGCTCCACCGCGGTCACCTCCCACACCGACAGCCACGCCTCGCCCTGGGCGACGAGCCAGGCGCGCTGGGCGCGGGAGAGGCGGTGGCCGTGCTCCTGCAGGTACCAGTCGACGACCGTCGTCCCCTCGATCTGGTAGTGGTAGACCGCCCACGGCAGGGCGAGCTGGATGGCGGCGCCGGCGTCGGTGAAGGGCCGCTTGTGGTCCAGCCACGCGCCGCCGAACCGGGCCGCGGCGTAGGCGGCCAGCTCGTAGACCAGCTCCTCGTCGAGGTCATGGGCGGGGTCGGGCTCGCCCGCGGCCCTGCGTGCCTCTTCGTCGGCACGCAGGTGGCACTTCTTGTACTTGCGGCCGCTGCCGCACGGGCACGGGTCGTTGCGGCCCACCTTGGGAGAAGCGGCTCGGGCCGGAAGCGGCGGCGCGGGCGCGAGTGGTTCCCCGTCCTCAAAGAGCGAAAACGCCTCATACGGCAGGGTGAAGCGCACGGTCAGATCGTCGGCGTCGCTGTACGACTCGCTCACCGGGACGAATTCTTCGGTCGCGAAGCGATGGCGGTGCTGGACGAAGAAGGTGGATAGCGAGATGGCGCACGCCGCGGCGACCTTGAGATCGCGGTCGGTCAACGGGTGCAGGCTACCGTCGCGGGCGCGCCGCTCCACCTGGGGGTAGGCGTCGCCGGCGGCGACCGTCCAGCCGTGGGTCGCCACCTCGTGGCGCATCGCCTCGGGGAGGTCCGATTCGCGGGTGAAGCTCAGTGCCAGCCAATCGGTTCCGAGGTCGATGGGCCCTGTCTGCGGGAACTCTCCCTCGGCGGCCCGAACGAACGCGTCATAGCCGCCGAGGGAGGGGAAGAGGAGGAAACCGAGACTCTCGCCCAGGTTGCCGATGATCGACAGGCACGCACCGGACACATCAAGGGCGGGGATGTCCACCCGCAGCAACTGGCCATCGTCCGCCACCTCCCAGGGGGCGGTGTGGTAGAGGAGCTGGGCCGCACTGAACAGCTCCGCAACCGCCGCCGGGGCGATGCGCCCCCCCGCGAGGTAGCTCGCCTCCTCGCCGGCGTCCGACACCCCCGCGACCAGGGCGTCGAGGAAGGCGTCGAGCTCCGGGGTGGGGGCGACGGTGACGGGGATCGTGGCGCCGACCACCGCCCGCGCCTCGGCCGCCAGGGCGGCGTCGGCCACGCGGATCGCATCCGGCTGGCGCGGGGCGCCCATGAGGGGCCGCTCCAGGGCCGTACGGAGCGTCCGGCCGACCGCACCCTCGACCGCCTCGGGCGGCAACAGCTCCTGGCCGACGACGATCCCGGACGGCTCCTCGATCCACACCGCTAGCTCGGGCCGGTAGGGCTCCGCGCGATCGTGGATGGAGAACGGCGGCGACAGCCGCCCGCCGATCCACTCCCGGCGCGACGGGCGGCGGGCGGTCCGTCGTTGCGGCCGGGGCGGCCGATGCCACGCAGTCATGGTATGTCTCCCAGGATGTGGTGAGGGTCGGGGCCGTGGTCCACCCCTCGGCGCCTTGTGGGCGTCGTATGGCGCCGCGGTGGTCCCGCCAGCGAGCCAGACGGGGCGATGCTACCCCCGGATGATGGGTCGCGAATAGCACTGGGTTGCCGGCGCCCCGGTGACGCCCGCCGGTGCACAACCATGAGCGGCGACCACGGTGCCCCGGATCGCCGGCTCGCCTTTACTGCGGACGCCGTAAGACCTATTGGGGCAATGGGCTGGAGCGATTTCCGGGGTGGTCGTGGTTCATCCGGGACTGCGGCGCGCAGCCGTGACGGCGATGATTGCGACGCAGCTCGAGAGTGCGATCCGCTGACGGGAACCGAGTCCAATGGTGGCGCGACCGGAACCCCCGAGAAGTTGGAACCGACATCAATGGATGTATCGTTAGATGCTTACAGAAAGGACGACGACCATGCGCACGACCATCAACCTCGATCAGCAACTGCTGGAGGAGGCCCGGCGCATCACCGGCGTAAAGGAGCGCACCGCCCTGATCCACGCCGGATTGCGCGCCCTGATCGAACGGGAGAGCGCCCGGCGCCTGGCTCGACTGGCCGGCAGCGAGCCCCAGTTGCAACCGATTCCCCGGCGGCGCCCGAAACCGGCATGATCCTGGTCGACACCTCGGTCTGGACCGATCACCTGCGCCAAGGGCCCCCCACCCTGGCGGCCGCCCTGGAGGAGAGGCAGGTATTGATGCACCCCTTCGTGCTGGGGGAGCTGGCCTGTGGCAACCTGAAGAACCCCCGGGAGGTGCTCCAGCTCCTGGCCGACCTACCCGCAGCACCCACCGTGACCGACCCGGAGGCCCTGCACTTCATTGAAAGGCACGGCCTGATGGGACGAGGCATCGGCTACATCGACGTGCACCTGCTGGCCTCGGTGATCCTGTCCGGCGCCGCCCAGCTCTGGACCCGCGACCAGCGGCTCGCCGCCGTGGCCGAGGGCTTGGCAGTCGCCTTCATCAACACGCCGTAGGTAACGATGCAGTGTGGCAGCGGGATCTCTGCAGATGAGCGGGCGTCGTCGAAAACGCGGTGTGCCCACAGCGACGCACACCCACCTCGCAATCAAGGTCGAGGAGCACGAGGTATCCACCGAGGCATCCCTCCACATCGACCTGGATCGCAACTTCGGCCGGCCGTTCGGGTACGAAGACGA
>JASFUG010000151.1:0-7444 GCA_050050395.1 Nitrospirota bacterium | reverse complement strand
CCGGACGCTGCCTCACGTCCTGGGCCGCTCGCCAAGGCGCCGAGCGCACAAAGCGGCTGACAGATAAAGCCGAGCGGAAAGGGTCTTAGCCATGCCGATGGTCGGGGGCCTCGCGGAGGCCGACTAAAGTCGGCCCTACATGTAGGGCGGGTTGCAACCCGCCAGGCGACCGATCAGACATCTTCCAGTCGCATGAATACCACCCGCCTTGGCGGGCTTTGCTTCTCGGCGAGAGCAAAGAAGAGGCATGGTTCACGATCCCGACAGTCCGGCGCTTGTCAGCCAGGTTTCCACGCCGCGGGCGATCATCTCGATCGCGTAGGTCCCCGTGAACATGGCGACGACCCGGCCGACGATGTCGAGGTAACGCTCCAGGAGCTCCTCCTTCCGGGTCTGGACGAAGTCGTGCAGGGCCTTCACGGCGATGACGGAGACGGCGGAGGCGGCGACCGCCGAGACGACGGCGACCAGCGTCGTCGAGATGTCCCCCAGCCGCTGGCCGATGATCACGCTGGCACTGACCGTCCCCGGCCCGATCATGAACGGCAACGCGACGGCACCGGCGACCCGGCTCGGCTCGCCCCCGCGAAGCGTGGCAATGGCCGCGCTCCCCTTCATCATCATGTGTAGGCCGATGATGAGAAACAGGATGCCGCCGAAGATCAGGAAGGACGAGAAGCGCACCTGGAAGATGGTGGTGAAGACGAAGTCGCCCGCCCACGCGAACATCGAGAAGGCCGCCGCGCTGATGAAGCTGGCGCGGAGGATGATGCGGCTGAACAGGGCGAGGGATGTCTCCCGGATGAGGTCGACGAGGTACACCCCCACCAACAGCGGATTGAGGAGCACGAACAGCAGGAGACTCGCTTTGACGACTGGCTCCATGGCGGTGCTCCGGAGGCTAGCAGGGCCGGCCGTTATTGCGGAAAGCGGAAGACATCTGTTGTGTTGCCTGGCGGTTTGAAACCCGCCCGACACGTAGGGCCGACTTCAGTCGGCCTGCCCCAAGGTCGCCGCCGTCGGTCTGCGCAAGACATTTTTCCGCTCCCATTCATACGACAGTCCGCGTGGCCACGGTCGCTCGACGGCGCGTGGGGCCGACCACTACTTACCGCAAAGGCGCGCGGCCGTCATCTCGCCGGGTAGCTCTGCCCGGGTAAAGCCAAAGGGCTTCACGAGCGCCAGGTGTTCCGGCGACCCGATGAAGGCATGCAGGCGTTCGTTGAAGGCCGCCAGCAATGCCGTGTCCCCCTGGCGGAGGCCGAATGCGCCGTAGCCGCTCACCCGCTCGCCTGCGATGACGGGATCCTTGAAGGGCGCGGCGCGCTCGATGCCGTCGTCCCCCGCCTTGCCCAGCATGTCTTGCACCGTGAGGGCAGTGCCTGCATAGGCATCCACTCTTCCCGCCTGCACCGCGGCCACGGCGCTCGGGGCATCCGGCAGCACGGCGATGCGCTCGTCCGGGACGCCGCTCGCTCGGGCGTAGGCAAGCTCCACGGCACCGGCCACCACCCCCAGACGGGCGTCGGGATGTGCGGCAAGATCCTCGTAGCTGTGGAGACCGAGGGGGTTGCCCGCCTTCACCAGGAACGCCTCGCCGATCCTGTACGTCGGCGCGGTGAAGGCGATCTCACGACATCGCTTCGGCAGGATGTACATACCGGCAGCGATGATGTCGAAGCGCTTCGCCTTCAGGCCCGGGATCAGGGCGCCGAACTCGGTGAGGACCCCCTCGACGCGCTCGACCCCCATCTCGTTGAGCACCACCCGGGCGATCTCCGGTGCCTCGCCGGTCAGGCGACCGGCGTCCTCGTCCATGTAGGCGTAGGGGGCCTCGTTGGCGTATCCGACCCGTACGACACCGGCGCGCTGGATGCGCTGCAGGGTGGTCTCCTCGGCCCGTTCGCCGCGGTCGCACCCGGCGACGGCGACGATCGCCACGGCCGCCACCACGGCGACGAGGTGCACGGGAATCCGCCGTGAGCCTCCTCCCCCCGTCATGCGGCGAAATCGTTCGCGATGGGCTGCAAGGGCGTGAAGTCACGGCTTCCCAGGAACCCGGGACGGAACTTGGCGGCGGCGAACGGTCGCTCCGCCGGCGTGTTGAGGACGCTGTTGTAGACGAAGAACAGGTTCGTCCGCGCCCTCGGTGAGATGTTGTCCGGGGAGCCGTGCATGGTGTTGCCTTCGTGCAGGATCAGCGTGCCGGGGGCGCCGCGGGCCGCGGCCAGGCCCCCTGCCGACGCGAGCCTCTCCAGGGCGTCGAGGCTCGGCACGCCGTACTCCTGCTTACGCAACGACGCCTCGTGGTGGTTCTCGGGGGTGGCACCGCTGCACGACACGAAGAACCTGTGCGAGCCGGGGATGAGATACAGCGGGCCGTTGAACTCGTTGTTCTCGCTCAGCATCACCCACGCGCTGAGTATGCGACAGCGGGGCAGCCCGTCCTCCGCGTGCCACGTCTCGAAGTCCGAATGCCAGGGGAAGGATCGGCCGTTGAGGGCCCCTTTGATGTTGACCCGCGCATGGTGGATATAGACGTCGCTGTCCAAGATCTGCGTGACCTTGTCGAGAATCCGGCAATCCCGGGCGAGGCGATGGAAGGGGTCGCTGAATCGATGCGGGCTGAAGATCGAACGCGGCCGATCGCTGTCCGGCTCCAGGATGAGCTCCGGCTTGCCGTGCAGCGCTTCCGACGCCGCCAGCTCTTCCATCTCGGCGAGCAAGACCTCGACCTCCTCCCGGGAGAAGACCTCGGGGATCACGAGGAACCCGTTCTGATCGTAGAAGCCCAGCTGTTGCTCCGTGAGGCTGTGCCTGCCGCGCGGCCTCCCGTCGCCGTACACGACCCGGTCGACACGCTCGAAGATGTGCTCCTGCGTGCCGCGGGTGGGGTACAGGTCTTCGACTTGGCTTGGTTGTCCGGCGAGCTGTTCGGTATGACTCATCCAGTGCTCCTTGCTGATTCCGTCGTGGCCGTCACCGGGTCCGGCGTGCCATCCCCGGGGTCCTCGACCAGCGGGTAGGCCCCCTCCCGGTCGTGGACCTCCGCGCCCGTCAGGGCCGGATTGAACACGCAGACCATGCGCATGTCGGTGCGGGCGCGCAGGTAGTGACGTTCGTGACGGTTGAGGCCGTACAGGGTGCCATCGGTGACCCGGTGGACCTCACCGGTCTCCAGGTCCTCGATCTCCCCCTCGCCGCCCACGCAGTACACCGCCTCCAGGTGGTGCTTGTAGTGGATGTAGGTCTCGGTCCCGGCGAAGACGGTGGTCTCGTGCAGGGAGAATCCCATCTCGTCGCCGCGCAGCAGGAAACGGCGGCTGACCCAGTTTCCGTTCTCCGCCGCCACATCGCGTTCGCTGCCGAGGATTTCATCCAGGCGGCGCACGATCATAATGTGGCCCCCACCTGCACGGTGCCGTACTTCTCGGCGACGACGGCGGCGATCGCCTCGTCGATGATGGCCAGGCCGGTGCGCAGGGTCTCCTCGTCGATGGTCAGGGCGGGGAGGAACTTGATCACCTGGTCGTTGGCGCCGGACAGCTCGATGACGAGGCCGCTGTCGAACGCCCTGCGAGAGACCTCGCTGGGGAGACCGGGCGTGACACTCTCCAGACCCCACACCATGCCGACCCCGCGCACGTCCGTGATGACCTCGTCGTACTTCTCGGCCATCTTGCGCAGCTCGGTCTCCATGATTCGGCCCTTGTGACGCACCGCGTCGGCGAGGTTGTCGTTGTCCCAGTATTCGAGCGCCCTGGTCGCGGCGACGAATGCCAGGTTATTGCCACGGAAGGTGCCCGTATGCTCGCCGGGCTGCCATTGATCCAGCTCGCGCCGCATCAATAACAGGGCCATCGGGAGGCCGCCGCCGATCGCCTTGGACAGGGTAACCATGTCCGGGGTGATGCCGGCCCGCTCGAAGCTGAAGAAGGTGCCGGTGCGCCCGTTCCCCATCTGGATGTCGTCGACGATGAGCAGGATGTCGAACTCGCGGCACAGCTGCTCCAGCTCGCGCAGCCATTCGTCGCTCGCCACATGGATCCCGCCCTCGCCCTGTACGGTCTCGACGATGATCGCCGCCGGGGTGTCTACCCCGCTGCTCTGATCGCTGAGGAAATGGCGCAGGTAGTCGATGGTATTCACGTCGGCGCCGAGGTACCCGTCGTACGGCATGAAGTCGCTGTTGTGGCGTACGCCGTAGGACTCGTCGCGGTAGAACGAGTTGCCGGTGACCGCCAGCGAGCCCATGGTCAGGCCGTGATAGGCATTGGTGAAGGCGATGACGTTGGAGCGGCGCTTGATCATGCGCGCCAGCTTCAGCGCCGTCTCTACGGCGTTGGTGCCGGTGGGGCCGGTGAACTGCATCTTGTAGTGCAGGCCGCGCGGCGCGAGGATCGTGTCGCGGAACTTCTGGATGAAATCCTTCTTGGCCACGGTCGCCTTGTCGAGGGCATGGATGATGCCGCCGCGCTGCAGGTAGTCGATCATGGCTTGGCTGATCGCCGGGTCGTTGTGTCCGTAGTTCAGAGTGCCGGCGCCGGCGAAGAAGTCGATGTATTCCCTGCCGTGCTCATCGTACAGATGAGAGCCCTCCGCTCTGTCAAAGACCGCGGGAAAGGAGCGGATATAGCCTCGGACCTTGGATTCCATCTCTTCGAAGATACGCATGATTGAGTGCCTTTACGTTAGGACGATTTCGGTTGCGATAGTGAAAATGGGCCAATCCGGAGTAGGTTTTCCGATTCGTGGTTGCCTTCCGGGAAGAGTTTTGCGTCGAAGCAGGATTGCTCGGACAGGGCGGCGTTCATGTCGCGCGCCAGGGCAGTGAATAAGGCGCGCGAGGCGTGGTTGGACGGCCCGACGGTCGCCTCCACGAACCGCACCCCGCGGCAGACGTCGCGCCTGAGGAGCTCCTGGAGGAGACGACCGGCAACGCCTTGGCCGCGGAGCTCGGCGGCGACGCCGATCTGCCAGACAAAGAGCGTGTCGCCGCGACCGGGGGGCAGGTAGGCGGTGACGAATCCCGCAATCGCCCCATGGGCTTCGGCGACGCAACAGGTTGCAGGGAAGTCCTTGCACAGGAGCAGGTAGCAGTAGAGAGAATTGACATCCAGCGTTCCGGAGTCTCGCACCAGCCGCCATATGGCCGGGGCGTCCTCGTGTGTAGGTGGTCGATAGGTCGTTCCCGCACTCTCCATGGGACGGGGGGCACTCAGGCGACGCCTGGCCGGGTGCCATCGATCTGCGAGGCGTCCGCCCGCGCCGGTTCGGCGGTGCCCGTGGCGTGCCGGAGCGTCGATCGGGTTACCATCTCGACGGTCTCCGCCTCGGCGGTCACAGACCCCGTGGCCATCACAGGCGACGCATCGATCTGCCGCGCGTCCATCATCGACGCGACGCGTTGCAGCACGGACAGGATCTGGGCGCGCTCCCAGTGGTGCAGCCGTGCGAGCCGCTCTTCGAACCGCTCCTGAAGCAGGGGCGGCGATCGATTGACCAGGGCCACCGCCTGCTCGGTGGGGTGGACCAGGATTCGCCGCCGGTCGGTGACCGAGCGCGTCCGGACGATCAGCTCGCGCCGCTCGAGGCGGTTCAAGATGTCGGTCACCGTGGCGTGGCTGAGGCTGATGTTCTTGGCCAGCTCCGCCACGTGGATCTCGCCGCCGCGCACGACCTCGCGTAGCAGCACCACCTGCGGTCCGGTGAGCCCATACTCCTCGGCGAGTCGCCGCGAATGGAGATCGATCGCCCGCACGATGCGCCGCAACGCGATCAAGATGTCTTCGCTGATCTTTTCTTCGAATCCCACGATTTCCCAGCCCGGTGAAAAAAGGGTGAAAATTGTAATGGACACGAAATAATTCGGCAATCGGATATTTAGAGGTGGTCGAGCTGTTGTATGGAACACTTTAATAAATAAGCGGTAATAAGCTGATCTATAGGGTGCAGAACGTGGGCGGCCGACAAAGAAAAATTTCGATCCCGAAACAATATTCCAGCGTGAGGAGGACACTCGATTCCTGCTCGCGTTGCCAGAACGTACAGCAGGGGTAGGCTCTACGGCCCCCTTGCCGGTCGCCGGGGCCCGCGGGCTCCCCGGTCTTGCAGAGAGATTGCCGCTAGCCGCTGGCGCGGCGGACGATCGTGTCGCCGGTCCGGCGGACCCAATCGGTCATCACCCAGGCGAGGCCCCGCCACCCCGGCAATGGCGCCGCGGTGGCGGGACAGGGCCGGCCGGTCGTCTCACTTATCCATCCTCACCCCAGGCAAGGGGCCGTCGCCACGCGTGGTGTGCGACCTCCCGGGCGTCCTCCTCGATCAGGTCTCCGTGGGAGAGAATGATTCTCTCGAAGTCCCACTCCAGGATCTGCACCAAAGACCGGCGCGCGGCCTTCTTGTCCCTCCAGCGGAGCTGGTACTCCGGCGCGGGCCTCGGGTTGCCCACATGCGAAAGACCGCCTTCCACCAGAGCTCCAATGTCAGGCTCACGGCTTCCGTCCTGTCCGTGAAGCTCTCGATCAGGTCGACCAGCACGAGTGTCCGGGTCGCCTTGTGGAAGAAGGCCACTTCCCGGATGAGCTTGTTGCCCCGGACCAGAACCTGCTCGAAGTCCCCTTCCCACCGCGGGTCGGGCGCGTGTCTCAGGGTTCTCGGAGAGCTTGATGATCTCCTCCAGTTCGATGAGCCTTCTCCTGAAGGGCCTCCGCCGCGCGCTTCGGGATGAGCTGGCACGCGATCCACAGCACGGTACCGGGGACCGTCACCGTCGTCTCCGGCGCCGTGTCGCTTCCCTGGAACACCCGGATCTTCAGGTCTGCCACGATCCTAGGCTCGTGTAGAGCGCCTCAGGCGACGTGCGCGAGACGCTCGGCACTGCAGCCTCCGCAGACCCGATCATGCTCTGACGCAAGCCAACACGCCGCTACCCCCATGGTCCTCGTTCACCCACGCTGACCCTTGCCATCCGGGAGAGGGGGACCGGTCCCTCTCCCGGATGGCCGGTAGATTACGGGCCTTCGGCCTCAAATCCGTCGGAGAGGGTCTTGAGGAAGGCGACGATCGCGTCCTCGTCCTCATCGGTCAGGCCGAGGTCGCCGAGCTCGTCGGTGTTCACGTTTTCGGTGACCTCCGGCTCCGGCCAGCAATTCTGAGCGAGGGCCTCCTCCATGGGAGTCAAGGGATCGGCACAAACCGGTAACACATCCCGCGTGTTGTAGAAGTGGACGATGCCCTTCAGGGTCTTGAAGTAGCCGTTGTGACCGTACGCCTTGACGAACATGGGGTAGGGCCGCTTGTCCACGTTGCGTAGCGTCGGCACCTTCTGTTTCCCGTCGTTTTCTTCAGCGAGGTCGGCGTACTCCGGCCGAGTGTCGAGGAAGCCGCCGAGGCCCAGGTCCACCCAGTCGGTACCCAGGGGATTGAAGTCCAGCTCGTCGTA
>JASFUG010000150.1:0-7519 GCA_050050395.1 Nitrospirota bacterium | reverse complement strand
CATGCGCACACCGGCGAGGAGCCACCGCTGGCCGGCGTCTTCGGCAGCGGCACGATCTTCTTCACCGGATGCAACCTGGCGTGCGTCTATTGCCAGAACTACGACATCAGCCACGATCGGGTGGGCGAGGTGGTCTCCGTGGAGGCGCTGGCGGAGATGATGGTGGCGCTCCAGAACCGCGGCTGCCACAACATCAACCTGGTCGCCCCCACCCACCAGGTGCCGCAGATCCTCGCCGCCCTCCCCTCGGCCATCGAGCGGGGTCTCATGGTCCCCCTGGTCTACAACTGCGGTGGCTATGAGTCGCTGGAGAGCCTGCGCCTCCTGGATGGGGTGGTCGACATCTACATGCCGGACCTCAAGTACGCCGATGCCGATGTCGGCCGCGAGCTCTCCGGGGTGCCCGATTATCCCCAGCGGTCGCGGGCGGCCGTCGCCGAGATGCACCGGCAGGTGGGGGATCTGGTGGTCGACCGGCGCGGTGTGGCCCAGCGCGGCCTGATTGTGCGCCACCTCGTGCTTCCAGGGGGGCTGGCCGGGACGGCAGCAATGGCGCGTTTCGTCGCGGAGGAGATCTCGCCGAGCACCTACCTCAATCTCATGGACCAGTACTACCCGTGCTTCATGGCGTTCGGCCACCCCCTGCTCGCCCGGCGGGCGACCGAGCGCGAGTTCGCCGCGGCAGTGCTGGCGGTGCGCGAGGCGGGCCTCACCCGCGTAGAAGGCATTCCTGCGTGACGCCGGTGGCCGCCGCGGCGCGATCGACTACGCCTCCTCCTCCGGGTCCCGCGCCCCGGCGCGCCTGGCCCGCTCGATCAGCCATTTGCCCACCGACAGCGCCACCGGCGGCGACATGACCACGCTGGTGACCACCTCGCGGACGAACTCGCTGCCGCCGAGGCGCTCGGTGGTGGCCGGCCCGCCCGTCTCATCCAGCTCCACCACCAACCCCTGGGGGAGGGCCTGGTGCTCGAAGAAGAACGACGCGATCACGTCGCCCTGCGGCGTGTGGCCGCCCCAGACACCGCTGGCGTGGAAGGTACGGTGGTCGGCAGCCTGCTCGAAACGGACGTTGATCTGGCTCATGGGTCGTTCTCCGGTACGGATGATCCGCGCAGCGTAGAAAGATCCTCTCGCCCGCACCAGGGCGCGGAACGGGCCACGGCGGCTCGCCCCGTGGCCTAGCCAGGCGGAACCGGTGATGATTTGTGCAACGGAGCCCGCTACCGTCTAAGAAAAATGGATCCAAATAGGAGATTGACTGTGATCGACATCACCCCGAGCGCCCAGACCCAGATTCGTAATTATCTCGAGTCCTCGGCCGACGACGGCGACCACCTGCGTCTTGCGGTGCGCGGCGGGGGCACGCCCAATCCGCAATACGACTTCGGCATCCTCAGCGGGGCCGGCGACCCACGCGACACGGTGGTGGAGTTCGACGGCTTCCAGGTGTTCGTCGAGGACGCGAGCGTGCAATTTCTGAAAGATGCGAAGATCGACTTCATCGATGGCCCGGCCGGCGGATTCAACATCACCGCCCCCAACGCCCTGCCGGCCCAGCCGCCGGCGGCCACCGGACCCGTGGCGGATGCCATCCGCCACGTGATCGACACCCAGATCAACCCGGGCATCGCCGGCCACGGCGGATTCATCCAGCTCGTCGGACTGGAGGACGAGACCGCCTACGTTCGCATGGGCGGTGGCTGCCAGGGCTGCGGCATGGCCAAGGTCACCCTTAGCCAGGGGGTGGTGAAGGCGATCCTCGACCAGGTGCCGGACGTGAAGGAGGTGCTCGACATCACCGACCACGCCAGCGGCGCCAACCCGTACTACCAGCCGAGCGGCAAGTAGCCGTCCAGGGCCTGCGGCCCTGGACTACGGCTCGATGTCGAAGCGTAACCGGGCGTGGGCCGTGCGCAGGCTCTCCTCCACCGCGGCGGGGGTCGGTCCGCGCGCGAACAGGAATCCGAGGTAGCGGTCGCCCTCGGGCAGGGGTACCACCTCCTGCCCCCGGGGGATGGTGATGGTCAGATCGACCACCCCCGCCACACGCCGGGCCGCCGCCTGGCCACGCACCGCCCGCAAGCGGCCGGCGCGTGGGATGGGCAGCATCATCACCCCCGCCGGTCGCTCTTCCCGGGTGATCCGCTCGACGCCCTCGCCGAGGGCGTGGCGCAGCACCAGCTCCTCCAGGCGGATCCCGGCGCCGAAGCGCAGGGTACGGGAGCACAGGCCGCCGATGGTGCGCGGGGCGATCTCCACCACGGCGCAGTGTGTGTTGTCCACGCGCAGCTCGGCGTGGATCGGCCCCTCGCGCAGGCCGAGGGCGTCGACGGCGCGGCCGGTGGTGCTGACGATCTCACGCTGCACCGATTCCGGGAGACGTGACGGGGTGACGTACAGGGTCTCCTCGAAGTACGGGCCGTCGAGGGGGTCCGGCTTGTCGAACAGCGCCAGGGGCTGGAGCGTGCCGCGGCTGAGCAACCCCTCCAGCGCAACCTCGCGGCCGGGGAGGAATCCCTCCACGAGCAGGCGGCGGTCCGGCGCCGGTCGTTGCCCGGCCGCCGCCTCGGCCTCCACGGCGAGGATGGCGCGGACCCGCGCCGCGGCGGCGACGAAGGCGGCGCGGTCGTCGGCACGGATCACCCCACGGCTGCCGCCCAGGGAGAGGGGTTTGATCACGCATGGGTAGGGCGCGCGGGTGGCAGCCTGTGCGAGATCGGCTCCGTCCTCGACGAGGAAGAAGCGCGGCTGCACCAGCCCGGCCTTGGTGAGCAACGCCCGGGTGTGTGCCTTGTCGCGCGCCGCCTGCACGGCGGCCACCGGGTTGCCCCGCAGGTGCAGGAGCTCGCACGCCGTGGCCGCCGCCACGACGGTATCGTCGTCCAGCCCCACGACCGCCCGCAGGGGGTAGTGGGCGTGCAGGGTGGCAATCGCCCGGGCCGCGGCGGCGGGGTCGTCCAGGGGCAGGGTCACCGTCGCGCCGGGCTGGAGCCCCGCCAGGGCCGTAGGGGCATCGGAGCCCACGGTCAACTCGCAGTCCAGCCCCACCGCCGCCTCCATCAGGTCTGCCGTGCGGTACGAGCGCGTCGCGATCAGCAGCAAGATCCGTGGCCTCCCCGGCGGGAGGTCGGTGTCCTCCGCCTCTGCGATATGAGCAGGGTCGAGGGTCGTCGTCACGAGGTGGGCCTCATGCGCGTTCCGCCCGCTCATAGGACGCGGGTGTGCAGAAGCCCGGAGGTTCGGGCTGGCCCGCAGCTCGGGCGACGCAGGCGTACATCCAGTACGTCGAGGAGCACGAGCGAGGACACGGCCCGAAGATTCGGGTAGCTGCACACCCGTCGGCTGGCCATTGCAAAAACATTGGGTTACACCGAAGCGAACTGCTCGGCCGTGGGCTCCGCTCAGCAGTACCACGGCTCTTGCAGATAGGGAATCGACGCCCGCGCCGGCCGCTCGTCGCTGGTCGGGAGGGGCGTCGCGTCGCGCTTCGCGGCCCGGTGGGCGAAGTTCCAGATGCGCGTGAAGATCTCTCCGCGCGTCAGACCAGACCGGGTGCCGAGGGCGACCGCCGCCGTGACCCGCTCCTGCAGCACGTCCATCGCCGGGTCGGGGTGGCGCCACGGGTGGACCAGGGTGGCCTGGTCGAAGGGCCCCACGGCCTCGCGGGTCTCGGCCAGGTCGAGGAGGCGCGATCCGGCCGGAATGAGCAGGCGTAGGGTGTACTGGACGGGCGCCACCGCGGCGATCAGGTCGAGGTCCACGACGCAGGTCAAGAGATCGAGATACCCCTCCAGCGTGGTCCATGGCGTGAAGGGGACGAAGGTCGGGGCGAGCGGCAGGCCCACGGCCCGGCACACCTGCACGACCCGCAGCAAATCGGCGCGGGAGTGGCCCTTGGCGAGGCGAGCGAGCACCGCGTCCTCTGTCGACTCCATCGCCGTGGTGACGAACAGGCAGCCCGTCGACCTGAGGACCGAGAGGTGGTCGGCGTGGTCGAGGAGGTGGCTCACCTTGATGGTGGCGTCGTAGGTGAGAGAGGGGTGGTCTCGGTGGAGCGCCTCGACGATCGTGCAGGCGTGGGGAACGGCGTTGAAGAAGTCCGGATCGCCAAACGTGATGTGCTGAGCGCCGGCCGCCACCTGCTGGCGGATGTCGCCGAGTACCACGTCAGGGGGGATGAGCCGGACGCGCCCATCGTAGACGGGTACGACCGGACAGTGGCGGCAGCGATGCTTGCAGCCGCGGCTCGCCTCGGTGTAGCCGGCGGTCCGTTGCTCTCCCTCCGGGATCTGGAGCCTGCTGTAGGTGTCGAGCGCCGGCAGCCCGCGGCGGTCGGGAATGCGGAACGGGAGTCGTTCCAGGCTGACCGGCGGCACGTCCTGGGGAGCGGCCCCTACCCCCGCGGCCAGCGCCGTGACCAGAGCGGCGAGACCCGCCTCGAACTCCCCGCCGAGGCAGGTGACCGCGCCCCCGAGCCCGGCGAGCAGCGGTGCATTGAGCGGCGCGTAGAGGCCGAAGAAGCACAGGGGGATGGTGGGGTCGGCCTCCCGTATCCGTGCCGCCGCCCGCAGGGCGAGACGGGTGGCGGTGTGCATCGGCAGGTGGAAGCAGACCAGGTCGGCCTCTACGGCCTCCGCCAGTTGCAGCGGGGCGCGGGAGAGGTCCTGACACGCCACCGTGTGCCCGGCCTCACCGAGCCATGCCGCCGCCGAGGCGACGTTGAACGGCTGGTGACCGAGCTCGTAGGTGGCGACGAGCACCACATGCAGGGAACCTGAAGAGGGTGCCGTGGGGTTCACCGGGCCAGGGTATCCGTTCCGTGGTCACTGGTCCGCAGTTGCGGCTCCACCTATTTCTGACCGATAGTTTCACGTAGGGGACAGCCAATTTCTTGACTCACCCCCACCGCAACTCTACGATGCGCCCCCTTTGCCGGCGCCCCAGGGTCCTCGATGGAGATTCCCCTGCACCACCTGCCGAAGGCAGGGCGTCGTTTTGTTGAACAGTGGTCAACGATTGGAGTTGCCGAGGACAGTGGCCTGCGCGGTCTGCGGGCGGTAGAGGCCGATCTTGTCGCCACGGGAGACACCCAGCGTCTCCACCTGGCGGGCCAGGTGTCGGCCACGGTAGAGCTGATCTGTAGCCGTTGCCTGAAGGAGTTCGAACAACCCACGCGGACCGCTCTCGACCTCACCTACGCCCTCACCCGCGAGACCCTGGAAGAGGATCTCGACGTCGAGCGGCTGGTGGAAGGCAGGGCACTGGACCCGCAACCGGAGATCATCGGCGCCATCTTGAGCGAGCTCCCCTTCCGGACTGTCTGCAGTGAGGGGTGTCGTGGCCTCTGTCCCCAGTGCGGGGCCGACCTCAACCTGGGACCGTGTGGCTGCACAACCGACAGCGGCTCCCCCTTCGCCGTGCTAAAGAATCTGAAAAGACCCACGACCGGCGGCGACGAATAAGCCATTCGCTCCGGCGACCCCGAGGATCCGACCATGGCGGTACCCAAGCACAAGACCTCTCGATCCCGTCGAAACCAGCGCCGCGCCCATGACGGCTTGGCCCGGCCGGCGCTCTCCATCTGCCCCGAGTGCAAGGAGGTAAAGGCGCCGCACCATATATGTCCCCACTGCGGCTACTACCGCCAGCGGCAGGTGGTCGAGGTCGACGCGTTTTGATGTCTGCGGCCGGCTCGGGCGGTACGGTCGCCGACGATCGCGGTGTGTCACCGATACGGGCGAAGGGGCGCTGGCTCCGGGATTAGGGATGTGGAGACGGGTGCCAGCCCAGGGAGTCGCTCGTCGGAGTGGGCGCATGGCCGCTCTTCCAACCGTCTCCTGATCCGTTGGCGCTGCTAGCGGACCGCTGCCCCACATCATGGCCCGTGCGCGCATCATCGCAACCGGTAGCTACCTGCCCGCGCGGGTACTGACCAACGCCGACCTGGAACAGCGGGTCGACACCTCCGATGCGTGGATCGTCGAGCGCACCGGGATTCGCGAGCGACACATCGCGGACCCCACCGAACAGTGCTCGGACCTTGCCACCGCCGCGGGGCATGCCGCCCTGGAGGGCGCGGGGATCGCGGCGCGCGATCTTGATCTGGTGCTGGTCGCCACCGCCACCCCGGACATGGCCTTTCCGTCCACGGCCTGTCTGGTGCAGCGGGCCCTGGGCTGCGGGCCGGTGCCCGCCTTCGACCTCTCCGCCGCCTGCTCCGGCTTCGTCTACGCATTGAGCGTCGGCGATCAATTCATCCGTGCCGGCACCGCCCGCACCGTGCTGGTGATCGGTGCCGAGGTCCTGTCGCGGATCGTCGACTGGTCCGACCGCACCACCTGCGTCCTGTTCGGTGACGGCGCCGGAGCGGTGGTCCTGCAGGCCAGCGAGGACGACCGCGGGATCCTTTCGTCCCACCTCCATGCGGAGGGCGAGATGGCCGACTTGCTGATGGTCGCCGCGCCAGGCAAGCGACATCCGGGGACCGGCGAGGTCTTCGCCCTGGAGGGAGAGCTGATTCGCATGCGTGGCAACGAGACCTTCCGCGTCGCCGTACGGATGCTCGGCGAGGTGGTCGCCGAGGCCCTGGCGGCGAATGGCATGGCGCCGGAGGAGCTCGATCTGCTCATTCCGCATCAGGCGAACATGCGCATCATCGAGGCGACCGCCAAGCGCCTCGGTATGTCCATGGACTCGGTGGTGGTGAACCTCGACCGCGTGGGCAACACCTCGGCCGCCTCTATACCGATCGCGTTGGACGAGGCGGTGCGGAGCGGCCGGGTCCACGCCGGGCAGAACATCCTCCTGGAGGCGTTCGGCGGCGGCCTCACCTGGGGAGCGGTGATGATGAAGTGGTAGCTGTCAGCTTTCCGCGAACAGCTTTCAGCTTGATAGGATGGGTTCCTTGTTTTCTGATCCGTCTCTGGAGATGCAGAAAACTCAAAGGATGATCGGCTTCAGCCGTCCACTTGAACTGACCGTTGAGAGCTAACCGCTGAAAGCTGAGAGCCAACCATGATCGCCTTCCTCTTCCCCGGCCAAGGGGCCCAGGCCGTGGGCATGGGCGCTGCTCTCGCCGAGCAGCACCCCGCCGCCCGGCACACCTTCACCGAGGCCAACGACGCCCTCGGCTTCGACCTGACCAAGCTGTGCTTCGAGGGTCCGGAGCACGACCTCGCGCTCACCCAGAACACCCAGCCGGCGATCCTTACACACTCGATCGCGGCCCTTCGGGCATTCGAAGCCGCCGGGGGCGACATGAGCCAGTGCGATTTCGTCGCGGGTCACAGTCTGGGGGAATTCACCGCCCTGGTGGCGGCCGGAGCCCTCTCGTTCGCCGATGGGGTGCGTCTGGTCCATGCCCGGGGGCGGTTCATGAGCGAGGCGGTGGCGCCCGGAGAAGGGGCGATGGCGGCGATCATCGGCCTCGACCGTCTCGCGCTGGAGGCGGTGTGCGGCGCCGGCGACGTGTGGCCAGCCAATTTCAACTCCCCGGAGCAGACGGTGATCGCCGGCC
>JASFUG010000149.1:0-7555 GCA_050050395.1 Nitrospirota bacterium | reverse complement strand
GATCGCTGCTTCGACACCACCTCTTATAGAACCAACCAGACCCAGGGAGGAAGTCATGGATCGTTCGAAGCTGTTTCACGTCGAGATGGCGGCCATCACCATCCTGCTGCTCCTGTCGCAGATCGGCTGTGGCGGCGGCGGAGGGGGTGGCGGTGGCGGGGACGGAGTGAAGGAAGGCCAGTTCATCGACGCACCCGTGGAGGGGCTCACCTTCGTCTCTGGCGACCAGTCCGGGGTGACCGATGCCCAGGGTCGCTTCCGCTACAAGGAGGGCGCCACGGTGCGGTTCGCGATCGGCGATATCGTCCTCGGCGAGGTACCCGCCAAGCCCATCATCACGCCCGTGGACTTGGTGACAGGGGCAAATGATGAATCCCATCCGGCCGTCACCAACATCGCCCGACTGCTGCAGACCCTGGACGACGACGGCGATCCGGGCAACGGCATCACCATCCCGGAGGCGGTGCGCAGCCAGGCGGCTGGCTTGTCGATGCGCTTCGGGCAGGCCGAGGCGGCATTCGGGGACGATGGGGACGTCGTGGCTGCCGTGGCGGCCCTCACCGCGCTCACCCGAGCCGGTGTCCGCCCGCTGGTGTCCCGGGAACAGGCACGGAGCCACCTGCGCGAGACACTGGTGGCATTGACCGAGCCTCCACCGACCTCCTCCGGGGACGGGGCCAATGGTGACATCCTCTTCCACGAAGGCTGGGAGCGGGCCGGGCTCGGCACCTATTCACCGGTGGGGGGCGACGACGTGACGGTGATCTCGGGAGACGAGGGGAGTTGGCTCATTGGGGACACGATCGCCGCAGTCTCCGACGAGCCGGATAATTGCGGGCCGTCACCCCACCGTGCGGAGATTCTGACGGTGGATGGCAGTCGTGCCCTGCGGCTGACGTCCGCCGATAGCGGCACGGGATGTGGGGACAACGTGTGGGTGGACCTGGAGGACCAGGGGCCATTCAATCCGGGGTTTTCCATTCCCATCGCCCCGTCCACGGAGATCTCATTCAAAGAGCTCGGGGAGCTGGTAAATCCCGGGACGGGTGGAAACGCATGCCTGCTGCCCCCGTGCGGGGACAACATCTCTCTGGTTGTTGCCGAGCGGCGGGGAACCCGCGTGGTCTACGTGCTCCAGCGCGCACCGGACGCCGAGCCGCACGAGATCGGCTCGATTTACCGGGAGATCTTCCTGGACCCACAGGCCGGCACCTATACGCGCAATCTCTACGATGACTTCCGCGCAGTCCCGGCGTTTGATCCGAATGGCGCGGAAATCACCATTATCGCGTTTCAGGTAGACCAGCACGGAAGCGCAACCCTCGACGACCTCGTGATCCGTGAAGGGACTCCTTCGTCGGAGACACCGGAGAGTCCGCAAGATCCCGGTGCCACCGACGAGCTCCCTCCCGAGGACTCCGATTGCGACTTCTTTGCCACAGCGCCTGGCTCGACTAGCTGGGTGGCCGTGGACAACCGCACCAGCCACGCGATCGAGTGGCGTCTGGAGTGGAATGGCAACGAGATTCCCCTTGGGGTGGAGACCGACGCTGGGGTGTGCGAGGGTATGGGGGTGCCCACAGGGAGCTACGTCGCAGAAATCGTCAGCTGCGCGTCGCGGGACGGGGATGACTGTACCGGCGCATCACGTGAGGTGCGCTTCTCGCTGGCCGACGGAGAGACCCACACGGTCCCGGTCACGGGCAGCTTCTTCTAGGACACGCACTTCGTTTCGGATTCCCTCCCACGCCGCGGGAGCCGGCCCAGCCCTTCCCCGGGGAGGAATCATGGCGGGGCAAGGGTCGATCAGGGGGCGGGGGCTGACCCCGCCCCCTGATCTTTAGGGATGCCCCCTTCCCTCGCCACCGGCCCGTGTCCAGGTACCATCACCGCCGTGGATGGCCGGGGACGTCGGCGATCAGATCCGGGAACCTCCCTCTATACGGTCTCCACGGTCTCCGGTCTGCGCGGTGTTCCTGGCGACGGGAGGACGCGCAACACCGTGCCCTTCACTCCCCATTCTTCTGTTCCAGATGCGAACGGATCGGCCAGACGTCGCCGATGGCGGTGAGCAGGGCGCGGGTCTGGGCCAATGTGGCGCGCGCCTCGTCGGCGAGGGCGTCGCTCTTGGTGGCCAGGGCCGGGGCGTTCGCGGCGGCCTCGGCGAGGTGCACACTGGCGTCTTCCATTCGCGTGAGAAGGGCCTCGGTGCGCGCGAGCAGGGCCGGCAGGACCTCCTGGGTGGTGGTGACGACCTGATCGAGATGGCCGGCGGTGCCCTCCATCTGCCCGATCAAGGCGTCGGTGCGACCGACCGTTTGATCGGTGTGGCCGATGGTGTCGTCCGCGTGACCCAGCACCCGATCGAGTCGACCAAAGGTCTGCTGTGCGGCATCGAGAAAGGCGTCCACGTGCTGGCGTGTGGCGAGAAACTCGGCCGACACTTGGTTGGCATTGGCGAGCGTCTCCCCGATCCGCCCCTGGCGGACCTCGACGAGGAGCAGCTTGAGGTCATCGAGCTGGGCGAGCATTTCATTCAAACCGGCCCGGCGCTCGAAGGGAATCGATTCGTCCTCCGCGAGCTCCGCGTACATCGGAGAGCCCGGGGTGATCTCGATGACGGGTTCGCCGAGAACTCCCTCGTGGACCAGCAGGGCGCTGGAATCGGACCGGATCCACTTCATGTAACGCTTGTCGATCGCCATGGTGGCGTTCACGTTGGCCCAGGCGCTCAGGGTCAGCTTGGTGACCTTGCCGATCCGGAATCCGCTGAACTTGACCGCCATCCCTTGCCGTAGCTCCTTGCCGCTATCGGCCACAAACGTCAGCCGGCTCCTGGGGACAAACAATCCCTGCTGCGCCGCGACGAAAGCGATGATGGCCAGGGTCGCCAGGAAGGCCACGAGGGTGAACAAGCCGACTTTTTTCTCGAGGTTGATGAACCTCGGATCCATCTCCTTCAGCATGCTCATACGTGGAGCCTTTTACCGGCAGCGCGGATGGTGATGTCCGCGGCCACCCGGGCCATCGAGGCCTCGTTGGAGCCGATGAAGATGGAGGTTCGATCCGGTCTGGCCGCGTGGAACGTGGCGGCCAATTCGACCAATCGCCCCGCCGTTTCAGGATGGAGCCCCTCATAGAGACCGTCGTAGATCATCAGGGGCGGGTCCATGACCATCTCACGGACCAGCCCCACAAGACTGCGCTCGGACGGCGTCAGCACGCCGGGGAGCGCGCCCAAATATCCGGGCGTCACCTCGATCCCCAGTTGCCGGAACAGATCCACGACCCGGTCTTCGACCTCCGAGGGTTGTTTTCCTAAGTGGTAGCGGACGGGAAGGACGATGTTCTCCCAGACCTTCAGATTGCTGATCAATCCACCGTCTCTCCAGGCCACCCCGACCTTCCGGTAGAGGTCCAGCAGCTCCTGTTCCGGCAGGGAGTAGACGTCCTCCTCTAGGACGAACACGCGACCGCTGGACGGCGGTTTCATGGCGAGGA
Source organism: Nitrospirota bacterium (assembly GCA_050050395.1). Taxonomy (GTDB): domain Bacteria; phylum CG2-30-53-67; class CG2-30-53-67; order CG2-30-70-394; family CG2-30-70-394; genus DASWHD01. The sequence goes on along the minus strand of JASFUG010000149.1, from coordinate 4,054 downwards.
TGGTCTCCAGAAAGGCCCCCTCCTCGCAGTCCGAAGCGGTGACGAGGTTGCACGCCACACCTTCGCCGATCTCGAAGGAGACCGACGTCCCGCAATCGCCGGTGACGTCTTCGAACCGTATCACAGGAAAAAGGCCACGGTGATCGCGCCGTCCCAGACAAAGAGCAGAAGCAGGCTATGCATCACGGCGGCCGCCGTGACCCTCGGAATCTCCGTGGCCGACCCACGCGCACGGAAACCGTGATAGCACGACACCGTGGAGATCACGAGACCGAAGGCGACGCTCTTGACGAACGAGACACCGATGTCAAAGAAGGCGAGCTCATTGAAGATACCGCCAAGGTGCTCGGCGATCGGGATGTCCACGAACAGCAGCGATGAGACGACCACGCCGCCCGCGATGGCGAAGAGTTGAAAATAGGCGCTCAGGATGACGACGCCCGCCGTCAGGCCGAGGACCCGCGGGACCACGAGGTAGCCGTACGGGTCGACGCCCATGACCCGGAGGTTTCGCACCTCGTTGCGGATCTGCATGGTGCCCAGCTCCGAGGCCACCGCGGAACAACTCCGAGCGATGACCAGGATGGCCGTGAAGAGCGGACCCAACTCCCGTACCACCACCCACATCAGCACCTTCCCCGTGAGCGACGGATTCAGGCCGGCCAGGCTGGCGACCTGGGTGACGATCACGATGCCGATCAAGCCGCCGATGAGCGCCACCGTGTCCAGCGCCTCAAAACCGGTGAAATAGACCTGCCGGTACAGCACCGTGCGGACCGAAGCGATCTTGAGGGCAGTGAGCCGCGAGACGGCCCGGGTCAGGAGCCGCCACGCGCCGGCGGAGTACTCCAACGCATGGAGTGTACGTCGGCCAAGGCGTTCGACGTTCTCTAGGGCCATCGATGCGCTCCCCTTCCGAGGCGGTGGGCGTCGACCCCATATTTTCAGGGCCGCGGGCAATGGTTGATGGGCTGGCCGGGGGGCCGCGACCACCCTACCTGTCGGGCTGACTTCCGTCGGTCTTCGCGAGGATCTCCATCGTCAGGATCGACCAGATACCTCCCCCGGTGGGACTGATGACGGACGACTTGTGGCGCACGTAGCAACCGCTACAAGCACTGTACCGGAGAACGGGTACGGTGCCGAAAGCACAAAGGGCGCCGGCGACTCCCGGTGCGCGGCGATCGGGCTCCTTGCGGGCTCCGCGGTCGACGAGACGGACGCGCGTCCAGAAGATCGCGCCCTGCCCATGCCGTGTGTCAGGTGGCTCCGGCGCGTCGGTACCGGCCCCGTACGGCGATGTCGGGATGATCTTGGCGATATCGGAGTGATCTCGCCGGCCGATCGACCACATCGGTCCACGGGGCATCGAATCCCTGGAAAATGAACTGGTTCGCAGTGGGTGGCGCGCTGGCACGAGGGTTGCTAATTGCGGGTAGGAGAAGGTCGCCCCCACGGGCATCAGGGAGAGGTACTGGAGTCTCAGGTAGGTTCCAAGCGTTATCCAAACCACCACGATAAACAATTAAAACGATTTCTCGTACTGGATACCATTTAAACGACCTTAGGAGATCGCCATGACCATCGTCATCGACACTGAAGGCTCAAAGAAGCGGACACAGGAAGGAATCTTGCCCGAGGGAGGGGGCACCGATGTGGAGCCGGAGCGCCTGCGACCACCGGCACATCGTTCCCGGGCCGACAGAGTCACTTTGTTGGTCTCATCCCGGGAGCACGCTCGTGCCGGGCTGGTCATCGCGACCACCGCGGCCTCCCTGGGAATGGAGGCCAGCCTCTTCTACACCTTCTGGGAAGACGGCCGCCTGGCCGACCGGCCGGTCGAAGAGGGCAAGTCGACGGAAGAGCCCACGAGGAAAGGCGAGGACGCGCCGGGAAGCAAGGAGCTCCACAGGCTCGCCAAGCAACGGGGCGTTCGGCTCGTCACCCTCGACGTCATGGCAATTCGGGAGGACGACCTCTGCGACGACATCGAGGTCGGGTCCACCGCCACCTATCTGGCGCAGGCCAGTCAATCGGGTCTCAACCTGGTCCTCTGATCGGTCCTCGACTCGGTCCGGGTCACGGCCCAGACCGGGGCGGCCCGGCAGGGATCTCTCCCTCTGCCCTGCCGGGTCGTTTGCGCGCCAGCCGGCGGAGGGACTCCCAGCTTGCTACATGGCGCCGCCGCGATCCATGGTCGTAGGCGCGACGTCGGGGACCTCGATGACCAACGATGGGTCCCCGTGGGGGAATGCCGAGACCTCGTAAAACCCGATGGGCTCCTCCCGCCCCTTGACCTTCTCCGTCGCCAGCCCGCGGATGGAGACATGACCGATCCGCCCGGTGGCGACCAGGTCACGGATGCGCCTCAGGGTGTGACGGGTGATCAAGATCCCGGCCCGATACGGGCGAGTGAGCCCTTCGATCCGGGATGCCAGGTTCACGTGGTCCCCGATCACCGTGTAGTCCATCTTCCGTCCCTCGGCGCCGATGTTGCCCACCAGCACCTCACCGGTGTTGATCCCGATCCCCAGCTCGAAGGGCTTCCTGCCGGCGCGCTCCCACTCGGCCTTCATCTCACCGAGGCGTTTTCGCATGTGCAGGGCGCAGCGCACCGCCAGCTCTGCATGGTTCGCCTGGCGCAGGGGTGCTCCCCAGAAGGCGACGATCCCATCCCCGACAAACTTGTCGAGGGTCCCTTCCCAGGAGAGGATCACGTCGGTCATCGCCTCCAGGTAGACGTTGAGGACCCGCACGACCTCTTCCGGAGGATGTACCTCCGAGTAGGCGGTGAACCCCTGGACGTCCGAGAACAGCACCGTGACCTCGCGGCGCTGCCCGCCGACGTGGGCCAGCTCGGGATTGCGGATGAGCTCGTTGACCACCCGCTCGGACACGAAACTCGAGAACAGCCGGCGTATCTCGCGCGCGCGCCGCTCCTCCAGCAGGTAGCGCACGCCCACGATGTAGGCCCCCTCCGTGAGCAGGGTGAGGAGTGGATAGGTCAGATTCATGCGCAGACCGGCGGCGGCAAAGGCCGTCTGGTTGCCGGCCACGAGCAGGACGACCAGCAACCCCAGGACGATGAACGACGAGCGCGCCCGACCTCTGCGCAAGAGAAATGCCGCCGCAAGCCCGGTGACCAGGACGACGAGCACGTCGACGAGGAGTGGGGCCCGTGTCAGGAAGTTGCCGCGCAGGATGTTGGCCACCACCGTGGCGTTCTTCTCCACCCCCGTCATGTTCGCGGACAGGGGCGTCGTCTTCAGGTCGTAGGTGGCGATGGCGGTCGCACCGACGAGCACGACCTTGTCCCGGAAGGCGTCCGGGCCGCTCCGTCCCGCGAGAATCTCCGCCGCCGACACGGTGGGAAAGCTCCCCTCCTTGCCGAGGTAGTTGATGTGCAGGCGGCCGAAGTCGTCGGTGGGGATCAGGCCTTCGCCCAGCCGCACGCCGCTCCCCCCCACGATGGTCGTTGCGGTCGCCGGAATTCCCAGAGCAACACGCGCGACTTGCAGGGCGAAGGAGGGAAGGTACTCGTCACCGTATTTCAGGTAGAGGGTCTCCCAGCGCAGCTTTCCGTCCCGGTCCGGAAGGGAGTAGACGTGGCCGAAGGTGGCGGCGTCACCGATCGGTGCGGCTGGCAGCAAGACCCGCCACGCCTCCACCGGCCGCACCTGCTTCACCTCACGGATCTTCGCGATGGCGGCGTCGTACAGCGGCTCCGCGACCTCGCCGTCAAAGGCGCGCCCTGGCGCTACTTCGCAGGCCAGGGCGACGACCATACGCGAGCGATTCTCACGAAACGTGTCCGCCAGCGCCCGGTCCGCCCCCGGCGACTCCGACTCCGGGTAGAAGATATCCACCCCCACCGCCCGCGGCCCGCCGGCGATGACCCGGTTCAGCAGATCGACCTGCAAGCTCCGCGGCCACGGCCACCGCCCGTGCGCCGCCAGACTCGCCTCGTCGATGGCGACGATCACGATATCGCCGGGCACCTCCGGCGGCGCGAGCCCGTTGCGCACCTTGAACCGGTAATCGACCAGCAGCGCCT
>JASFUG010000148.1:0-7600 GCA_050050395.1 Nitrospirota bacterium | reverse complement strand
TCGACAGCGATACGCCCTTCTACGTGGTGCCCGACGTCTACGTGATCCGCAAGGGCGACAAGTTCGAGATCCGGCTCAACGACGAAGGCCTGCCGCGGCCGCGGATCAGCCCTTACTACCTGGAAATGTACAAGAAGCTCAACGGCATGGAGGGAGACAGGGAGTCAAAGGAGTTCATCAAGGCGAAGCTCAACAACGCACTTGCCCTGATCAAGAGCCTCGACCAGCGTCAGAAGACCATCTACCGTACGACGGAGTCGATCCTTCGCTTTCAGCGGGACTTCTTCTTGAAAGGCCCCAACCACTTACGGCCCCTCATCCTGCGTGACGTCGCGGAGGATCTGGGGATGCACGAGTCGACCATCTCGCGGGTGACGAGCAATAAGTATCTCCATTGTGACCGCGGTATCTTCGAACTAAAGTACTTCTTCTCCAGCAGCCTGAAAACCACGCAGGGGGAGGATCTTTCCGCGGTCTACGTGAAGAACCGCCTCCGTCAAATCATCGACGACGAGGACAAGAACCATTGCCTGAGCGACCAGGTCATCGCCGATATCCTTGCCAAGGAAAACATCAAGATCGCCCGACGGACGGTTGCCAAATATCGTGAAGAACTCAAGATTCTTCCTATTTCCAGCCGCAAACGGGGCTATTGATCGACACGGCAGAGAGATCCACCCGTTTGCCGTTGTTCTGGGCCACGCCTCGCGGTCGGCATCGCGCCGCCCCCATCGGGTGGCGATCCGGCCACTCCCTACTACCCGCTGATCCATCGAGGGTCCCATGAACCTTTCTATCCTGGCCCGCCACATGGAGTTGACCGATGGTCTCAAGACTCACGTAGAAGAACGCTTTGGCAAGCTCAGTCGATTCCTCGATGACCTCACCCGGTTGAACGTCACCCTGGCGGTGGAACGGAATACTCAGATCGCCGACGTCGTGGCCAAAGGGCCGCACGCCCTGTTCCAGGCGCGGGAGAGCTCGGCGGACATGTACACCTCGATTGACCGTGCCGCGGCCAAGCTAGAAAAACAGCTGCGGCGCAATCACGACAAACGCACCCACGAGAAGACCCGTGGGCCGAAGATCGGTAGCCCCGACGTGGTCGCAGAGGAACCCACCGTCCCCGAGGCGCTGCTCGACAGCCTCGATCGGGTGGTCGAAACCAGGGAAATCAACGTACAGCGTCTGCGAGACTACGAGGCGATCCGTTTGATGGAAGACCAGGATGAACACCTCTGGGTGTATCGCGACGCCGAGTCCGACCGCCTGCGGATCCTTGCCCGGCAATCGGACGACCATCTCCAGCGCTTCGATCTGGTCGACGATTGATCATTCCCGAGGCGGCCGAGACAATGGGCGGCAATGCAGGAAGCCGTGGGGAGACGGCGGACGCGGGCCAGAGGAGTGTATTCGTGTGCGAGGGCGAAGTAGGGCACCGCGGATCTTGGGCGCCGCGGGCTGCGGCCGACGGGTTTTCACCGGCGAGGAGCGCATCGCCGGTAGCGCGCGCGGCACCCACTCTCGGGAGATGAGGCCGTCATGGCGCTGATCATCGCCGACCACCTCGGGGAAGAACGGATCCTTCTCGATCTTCAGGGGGACAGTAAGGTGGCTGTTCTCCGGGAGCTGTGCCACGCGTGCTTCGCCTCCGACTCGGGACCGTCGTTCGAGCAGGCGCTCGACGCCATGCTCGAACGGGAGGCGCTGGGCAGCACCGGCATCGGCCACGGGGTGGCCATCCCGCACGCCAAGGTGGCAGACCTCGACGATCTCCGTATCGCCCTCGGGCTATCCCGCAAGGGAGTCCCATTCGACGCGAATGATGATCAGCCCGTGCGCCTGCTGTTCATGATCGCCGCGCCGCTCCATGCCGAGAGCCGCTACCATCTCCAGGTGCTAGCGCGACTCGCGCGCATGGTGCGCGCGCCGCGCTTTGAAACGGAGCTGGTCTCTCTGGATTCCCCCTCAGACATCCAACGCTTCATCCGCGATCTGGAGCTCGAGATGTTTGAGAACCCGCCACGCTGAGCCTGGCCACGCATCCAGCAATCTCGCCGGTGGGGACGATACCTTCCGTGAAGGTGGCCACCACGCAGGTGCACGGCGTGCTCGTCGCCGTTCACGGAATCGGGCTCCTCCTGCGGGGGCCGAGCGGCACCGGGAAGAGCGGCTGCGCACTGGAGCTGATTCGGCGTGGTCATCGCCTGGTCGCGGACGACGTGGTGGAGGTCCACGGCGACCCGGTGAACCAGCGCCTGGTCGGAGCACCACCCGCGACCATCGCCGGCCGTCTGGAGGTCCAGGACGTGGGGATCATCGAAGTGAAGCCGCTATTCGGCGCCGCGGCCCTGGCCGCTAGCCATCCGATTGACGCCGTCGTCGAGCTCGCCGCAGCCACGATGGGTGAGCATCGTCGCCGCCACGAGCCGGCGCCCACCACGTTGCTCCTCGGGCACACCCTCCGCACCTATGCCATCCGTGGCACGGAAGTCATCTCGGTGGCCAATCGCCTGGAAGTCATCGCCAGGATGATGCGTGCGGCGCGATCGGACCAGGGCGGCACCTGATCACGACCCAGCAGATAGCGATCGATGGGGACACGGGCCCGTGCGGCGCGACGTCCTTCCGGATGGCCTGCTGGTAGCCACGGCCAGCCAGAGGCGTGCATGCCGCTTAGGATCACAGTAGATTGACTCCCGATGCCCTCCGTACGCGGCATCCCCGACCATGACCGCTCCGTCTCTACAGATCGTCGCCATCCTCGGGTTGTCGGGCTCGGGAAAGACCACCGCGGTGAAGGCGCTTCGCGACCGAGGCGTGTTCTGTATCGACAACCTGCCGACGCCGCTCATCTCCCAGTTCATCGATCAGTGCCGGCAGCCCAACTCCCACCTACACCAGGTTGGACTATGCCTCGAGGTCCGCTCTGCGGAGGACTGCCAGGACCTGGTGGCGATATTTGGCGAGCTGCGCGACGGCGGCCTGCCCCTCGACGTCATCTATCTGTACGCGGATGAGGAGACACTCATCCGCCGCTTCAAGGAAACTCGCTCGACCCACCCCCTCGCCGCTCACCACCCGCTCCTGGAAGACGCGATCGCCGCGGAGGCCAACCTGCTCGTCCCACTGCGACCGTTTGCCACCCACGAGATCGACACCAGCCAACTATCCATTCACGACCTTCGGCATCGCCTCGCTACGCTCTTGCCCCTCGATCGAGGGCCGAAGTTGCACGTCGAGCTGCTGAGCTTCGGTTTCAAGCATGGCGTACCCTACGAGGCGGACACTGTGCTTGATGTCCGGTTCCTGCCCAATCCGTATTTCGTGCCCGCCCTACGCGACCACTCTGGAGAAGAAGAGGAGGTCGCGCGCTTCGTCTTGGACCAGGCGGATACCCAGGCGTTTCTCGGACACCTACGGCGATTGGTCGACTTCCTCCTCCCTCGCTACCGACAGGAAGGGAAGGCATACTTCACCCTCGCGATCGGCTGTACCGGCGGCCGTCATCGGTCGGTTGCCATCGTCAACGCCCTCGCCAGTCACCTGCGGAGCCAGGACATTCCGTTCACAACCCGTCACAGAGACCTGGATCGATGATCGGTATCCTTCTGGTAACTCACGGCCAGATCGGCCCCAGCCTGGTGGGGGCCGCCGAATACATCTTGGGCCGCCAGGAGGGTCTATCCGCGGTCACGGTGGACAGCGCAGACCTCCCCCTCAGCGCCAAGCGCATCAAGGCCGCCATCACCGCGATGGGTTGCCCGGATGGCACAGTCATCCTCACCGACATGTACGGGGGCACGCCGAGCAACGCATCGCTGCCGTTCCTCGACGACGAGAACATCGAGATCGTCGCCGGAGTTAATCTACCGATGCTGATGAAGTGCCTCACGAGCCGCGAAAACATCACGCCGGCGGATCTGGCGCAGCGCGCCCTGGAGGGTGGGCAACGTGGCATCCTGGTCACTCGCATGATCCTCGACACGGCACCGCCCCAATGACGGGCCCCGCAATCATCATCTACTACCCTCGGTCGTCGCGGTGTTACGGGCCTCCAGCAACCCACCCTGTCGTCCCCGGCCGATGCGCACTCTCGTGGACATCTCCGGTGAGCCATGCGGACTAAGGAGTGCCATCTGTTGGTGGAGAACGCCCTCGGCCTCCACGCCCGCGCGTCGGCCAAGATCGTGAATCTCGCGAGCGAGTTCGACGATGCAACGCAGATATTCCTGTCGCACGAAGGGATCGAGGTGAATGCCAAGTCCATCCTCGGCCTGATGATGTTCGCCGCGGCCAAGGGGACCACGCTCAAAGCACGTGCCAAGGGCCCGCAAGCCGCGGCCGCGCTCGCTGCTCTGCAGGACCTCTTTCAGCGCAAGTTCGACGAGGAGTAGCCGTGCAGATCGTCCGCGGCTTTGGAACCTCACAGCAAGTCGCCGTCGGCACGGCGGTGATCGTCACCCGCGGACGGGTCCAGCTCGACGAGTGCCCGGTCCATACGCGAGAGCCCAAAAAGGAGATCGAACGACTACGCACGGCTCTGAAACAGAGTCGCGCACAGCTCGACCACATCCTGTTGGAGGTTGCTGGCCACGCCCCGCAAGAGCATGTACAGATCCTCAAGGTGCACATAATGCTCCTCAAGGATCGACGTTGGGAACAACAGTCCAAGAAGCTGATCGATAAGCGGGGATACTCGGCGGAGATGGCGGTTCGCCAGACGACCCTAGAGTTGCTGTCCCTCCTGCAGTCGAGCGATGACCCGTATCTGCAGCAGCGCGCCATCGATATCGAGCAGGTCAACGATCGCATTCTGCGTAACCTCGGTGGCGTGAAATCGATCGACCTGACAAATCTGCCGGAGGGCGCGATCCTGGTGAGTCACGACCTCTCCCCGGCGGAGATCGTGCAGATGGACTCCAAGCAGGTGCAGGGCATCATCACCGATCTTGGGGGCATCACCGCGCACATGGCGATCATGGCACGCGCAATGAACATCCCCGCCTTGGTCGGCACGGGCACGGCGAGCCAGCAAATCCGCCAAGGCGACCTGATCATCCTCGACGCCAGCACCGACGTGGCGATCGTCTCCCCCGATCCGTCGAGCCTGCGCTTCTTCCGCCACAAGCAGCGCCTGCACGAGGCGGAGGAGAAGACCCTCGCAATTCTGCGGGACCAGCCCGCCGTGACCCCCGACGGCGCCCAGATCGAGCTCCTCGCCAACCTGGAGCTGCCCCAGGAACAGCGCCGAATGGCCCACTACGGGGTGACCTCCGTCGGCCTTTATCGCACCGAGTACCTCTACACCGGTACGAGCGTGCCCACCGAAGATGAGCACTTCCGGATCTACCGGCAACTCCTACGCGGATGCGCCCCGCACCCCGTCACCATCCGCACTTCTGACCTGGGCAGCGACAAGGTCGCGCCGTTGCTGGACATCGAGGTCGAGAAGAACCCGGCCCTGGGTTTTCGTGGCATCCGTTGCTGTCTCGCTCACCGGGAGCTTTTCGCACCACAGATCCGTGCGCTCCTGCGCGCCGCGGCGTATGGTCATCTGCGCATCCTCTTACCCATGATCACCTCCGCCCAGGAGGTAACCGAGGTGCGCGAGCTGCTCAAGAGCGTGGCGGCGGAGCTGACCGCCACCGGCACCCGCCATAGCACCGACGTCGAGCTCGGGGCGATGATCGAGGTGCCGTCCGCGGTCTTCACCTGTGACATGATCGCCAAGGTAGCGGATTTCCTGTCGATCGGGACCAACGACTTGGTGCAGTACATCGCGGCGGCCGACCGCAACAACGAGCACGTCGCCTACCTCACCGACCCTCTCCACCCGGCGGTATTACGCGCGATCCGGGAGGTTGTCCGGCGGGCGGATAAGGAAGGGATTGCGGTCGAAGTGTGTGGGGAGATGGGTGGCAGCGCCTTCTACGTGCCGCTGCTGATGGGGCTCGGGGTGCGTGCCTTCAGCATGACGAGCCACAAGGTGCCGCACGTGAAGCGGGTCGTGCGGGCAATCCCCATCACGGCAGCAACCCGCCTCGCCCAGGGCGCGCTGCGGGCCTCCGACGCGCGGGTCATCCGCGATCGCCTGGAACGGTTCTGCCTCGAATACGCGCCGGAAGAGTTCGCCACACGCAAGTTCGCTCAGGCGACCTAGCCGGCCTCTCTCACCCCACCGGGCACGCCTCATAGACCAGGTAGTAGATTGGCAATCCCTGGGAGAGGAAGTCCTGCTCGTACTTGCTGTGCACCGGTGTCGGCTTGGTGTGCGTATATCCACCGCCCGGAACACGGCGGATGAATCCCGGTTGCGCGTCGAATAGGGCCGCCATCTCCATGGCGTATGCCGCCACATCGGTCGCGAGATAGACTCGGTGGCCGGAGGCCATCCTCCGGCGAAGCGCATCCACAAACGGCTGACGGACGAAGCGACGTCCCGCGTGGCGCCGCTTGGGCCACGGGTCGGGGAAGTTCACAAACACGTCGCCGATCGATGCTTCGTCGAACAGACCGTGCAGGGCCCAGTACGCATCGCCGAGTACCACGCGCGCGTTCGTCGCTCCCGCCAGCATCAGCTTGCGGGCGCTACGCAGGGCGGCCCCACGGTCGTGCTCCACCCCAAGAAAGGCCTCATCCGGCCGCAGGACGGCCATGTCGCGCAAGAAGAGGCCGTAGCCGCATCCCAGCTCCACATGGACTGGCTTGGCATGCCCCGGGAACAGGGCGGCCAACGGCTTCGCGCCGAGCGTCTCCGGGCCGGCCACCTCGAACAACCACGGCGCCACCCGGTCCGGGTCGATCCGCCGCCGGGTCATGGGCGCGATCCCGAGTCGTCCGTGTACCCAATCGGATCGGTGGCGCCCGCGTCAGCAAAACCCTTGCGGCGCAGCAGACAACTATCGCAGTGCCCGCACGCGATGCCGTCCGCCCCTGGATCGTAACAGCTATGAGTGAGCCCGTAGTCCACGCCGAGGGAGAGACCGAGACGTATGATATCGCCCTTGTCCAGGTGGAGGAGGGGCGCATGGACGTGAAACCGGTGGCCCTGGACCGCGTCACGGGTGGCGAGGTTGGCAAGCCGCTCGAACGACTCGATGAACTCCGGGCGGCAATCGGGGTAGCCGGAGTAGTCCACCGCGTTCACCCCCACGAAGAGGTGGCTGGCGCCGATGTCCTCGGCCAGGGCCAGGGCATGGGCCAGGAAGATCGTGTTGCGCGCCGGCACGTACGTTGGCGGAATCGCTCCCCCGATGTCCTCCACCCGGTCCGCCTTAGGTACCGTACCATCGCCCGTCAGGGCGGAGTGGACGGTCTCGGAGATAGGCAGGCGGACTACCCGGTGATCCATCACGGCGTAGGCCGCCGCGACCCGCGCCGCGGCCTGCAGCTCGCATGCATGGCGCTGGCCATAGGCGAAGGTCAAGGCCGTGCACGCGAATCCCTCGGCACGGGCCACGGCGAGGCAGGTGGTGGAGTCGAGCCCTCCGGAAAGGAGGACTACGGCGCAGCGCTCGGACATGTCGAATGGATGAAAAAAGGGGCACTGACTATACGCCACACCATAGGCTCGGCAAACCGCGTTCCGTCACGCGAC
>JASFUG010000147.1:0-7606 GCA_050050395.1 Nitrospirota bacterium | reverse complement strand
GCGGTAGAAGAGCTTCGGGCGGGCGACAGCGGGGGTGAGGAGGTCGCGCAGGGTGGGCACCGAGCCGTTGTGCAGGTAGGGAGCACGGAGCCAGACGCCGTCGAGGTGTACCGCGATGTAGCCGTCAAGGGGCTCCTCCACCATGCCACGCCGCTCGGCGCCCAGCTCCGCGGCGGTTCGGTTGGCGGCGATCGCCGCCTCCTTGTTCCAGCTTGCGATGCGGTTGCGGTCCGTGCCGACCTCTTCCACGGGCACGCTCTTGCCCGTGCGGCCGCTGGCATGACAGCGCGCGCAGTGCGCGTCGAACACGCCGCGGCCCGTGGCGGCGAGGGACTGATCGATCGGGAAGGGGTACTTCGGCGGCGGCAGGGATCCCAGAAACTCCACCAGCCAGTCCATCTGCTCCGCGAAGTCGTCCTGGGGCTTGGCCACGATCCCCAGGGCGGAGTCGGTGATCACCGAACGGGCGTCGTAGGTGGCTCCATCCCAGTTCAGCCGCATCCCCTCCTCGGGCCTGTACTTGGCCAGGTTCCAGATCGACGGGCAGTCCGTGGGGCCGTAGGTGCCATCCTCCTCCATGTTGAGCATGAAGTACTTGGTGAGGTTCATGGCGTCGTCACGACCCGGCGCCCACGGCGCCATGTCGTCGCGCCACATCCAGTCGAAGTTGCGCTCCAGCAGGGCCTGGCGGGTCAGGGGGATGATCAGGAAGCGATAGAGGACTCGGTCGATCCACGACAGGTCGGTGACCAGATGGATCTCCGCCAGCAGGTTGTCCGCATTGAAGCGCGGATCGCGGGCCGCCTTGCTGAGAAAGGTGAAGAAACCCTGGATGTTGTTGGTGTGTGCCGGGCCGGCGATCACGAACACCGGGGAGGACTCCGGGGACTCGCGGTACGAGGCGGTGTGACACACGGCGCAGGTGTTGCTCACCCGCGGGAAGCCGACCGTCTTCTTGGTGAAGCCGATCGGCAGCTCGCGCCCCTCCTCCCACGCCACGCCGAGGGAGGCGTAGCCACCGGGCCCCGGCAGGTACTCGGGGAACATGCGCGGCAGCACCACGAAGATCCAGTACGGGATGCCCGCCTCGTTCTCGCCGCCGATCGAGCCGTACTTGAACCGCTCCTCGGCGCTGGCGAAGGGCGGCTGGTCCACCTCGCGCAGCAGCTTGTACCAGCCGACGGCGGCCCCGGTGACAGCGAGCAACACGAGGACCGTGAGGATCCATCTCCATCGACGCGATCGTTTGAGGCTCATGGGATCTCCCGCCGGCCGAGTCCGGCTCAGAACGTCTTGAGGAATTCGACCAGGGCGTCCTTGTCCGCGGCGGGCAGGTCGGTGCCGAATGTCGGTCCCTCGTGGCCCTGATTCCCGTTGCCGGCGACCCTGGTGTCGTAGAGGAAGAACGTCTTTCCATTCGCGGCGGCCACGTCGGACACGAAGCCGACCTTGGTCGGCTCGTACACGTCGTTGCCGCGATAGAACTGCGCCGGCCGATCGGCCGCCGGCTCCAGCAGGTCCCGCAGGGTCGGCACCGAGCCGTTGTGCAGGTAGGGCGCACGCAGCCACAGACCGTCCAGCGGCATCGACGCGTAGCCATTCGTCTTGCGGAAGTGGCTGAAGCGTTCGTCGCCATAGCCTGCGTACAGCAGGCCTTGGTTGACGGCCAGGGTGCGGGTGTACGAGTCGAGGCGGTGGCGGTCGGTGCCAATTTCGTCGATGGGCACCACGGTGCCGACGTACTCGCCGGTGAAGTCCTTGCCGCTCACCCCGTGGCAGTCGGCACAGTACTCGCGGAAGATGGCCGCACCGCGCGCCGCGGCGGCCCGGTCGATCGCGTAGGGCCACGCGGGCGGCGCGGCGTCGAGGAGCCACTCCTCCATGCGCCGGATGCTCGCGCGATCCAGGGTGGCAGGCGTCGCCCCGGTGCCGAAGGCCGCGCTGCGGTTGCGCTCATCCACCCTGGTGTTGTTGCCGTCCCAGTGGAGCTGCATCCCTTCGCGCGGCCGCTGGTTCCAGATGGAGGGAAAGTCGACGGTGCCGATCAGCTCCGCGGGATCCGCGCGATCGAGGGGAAAGTTGAAGATCACCTTCGCGGAGTTGAAGGTGTCCACCCGCCCCGGCCCCCACTCCGGCTGGTGGTTGACGAAGTCGAACCGCCTGCGCAGGGTCATCACCTCGTCGCGCATCAACAGCACCGCAAGGGGATAGACGAGGTAGTGATCGATCAGATCGAGGTCACCGCCCGCCGCCTCGATGGCCGGAATGATGTACGACGGCGAGAAGCGCGCGTCGGCGGCGCAGGCGAAGAAGAACTTCTGGAAGCTCAGCAGGTCGAGGGTATTGGCCGGCATGCCGGGAATCACCCGCGGCGGCGCGCCGGCTGCGTCGCGCACGGTGCTGGTATGGCACACGGCGCAGTTGAGGAAGACCCGGTCCAGGCCCGTAACCCGCCGCTTCGACATGCCGACGGGCAGGTCGTGCCCCTCCTCGTAGATCATGCCCAGGGAGGCGTAACCCTCGCCGGGCAGGTACTCCTCGCAGACCGTGGGCAGGACCTTCCAGATCCAGTACGGGAACCCGGCCTCCCGCTCCCCGCCGGTGGATCCGTACTTGAAGTGGTCCCGGGGATCGTCGTGGACCACCGGACGGTCGACGCCGAAGCGGGCGAACGCCCAGGCACCGACGGCGGCCAGGAGAACCAGCGGCACCAGCAGTGCCAGCCAGCACGGCACACGGTGGCCGCGCCGTACGCGAGGGGCGGAGTATTCGCTGTCAGGAGTGGTCGCCACGATCGATTCCTTTGTCAGGTCCGTCTATCCGCGCTGTGAGGAACAGAGAAGACCGCGACTGGCGCGGGGAAGAGGCCGGTGCGTAGGGCGGGCTTTAGCCCGCCGGACACGAAGGCCCGTTCAAACAGCGGCGTCGGCCGGTTGAAACCGGCCCTACAGGGCGGCGGCATGCTCACGGAAACGAACGCACCGTCTACGATTGCGAGTACTCCTCTGTGTCCTCTGTGATCTCTGTGGTGAATGGATCTTCTGAAATTCGTGATCAGGGTGACGTTGGAACGTTCGGATCAACCGGGGTCGGCCAGGCAGGTACGCAGGTTCTCGTAGCCACGCGCCTCCAGCTCCTCCAGCACCGGATCTCGCCCGGTCTGGGAGCGCAGCAGGTCGGCAACGTAACGCTGGAGACCGGCGAGCTCCGGACTCTCCGGCCAGGCGGACGGGTTCACGCCGAGCTCCGCCAGGGCCGGCACCGGCGGCATCGGCGTCGTGGACCGGGCGTGGCCCGGCCGTTCCCACATGGCGAGACGGACGTAGAGGCGCTCGGCACATTGCGCGAGGTGATCCCGCACCTCCCCCGGCGTGCCGTGCAGGAAGTTCGGGGGAGACCGCTCGTTGGTCCGATGGCACAGGGCGCAGTAGCGATAGAACCCCTGCTCCGCCTCCGCGACCCCCTGGGCGGCCGCCCGCCGCAGAACGGCGTCGTCCGGGTGGTCGTCCACCGCCGCCGCCGGCAGCCCTGCTGCATCGACGCAACAGGTACGCAGCGCTCCCATGCCGAGGCCGGCGTTCAGCGCGTCGAGCACGGTGGCCCGACGGAATGGCCGGGCCGAGAGGGCATCACCCGACTCCCCCCCGTCGGCTAGCGCGGAGAGAAGGGTCGCCAACGCCGGGAAGTCCTCGACGATCGTGAGCACGGCACGTGCCTCCACCCCCTGCGCCATATCAAAAGCGGTCGTCCCCGGACGACGCCACGCCACCTCCAGACCCTCGATTGCGTTGCCGTCACCGCCGCGCGCGTGTAAGGCGCCGCGAGCGAGCCGCAGGGCGAGGCGGCTCCCTTCCGGCGCCGCGACGAGTATTCCGCCCGACACCTGCAGGTCGATGAGCGTCGCGCCTTCCGGCGAGGTCAGATGGTCGACGGTGCCACGCACGACCTGCATACCGTCGAGATAGATGCGGCCACGCATCGCGAAGGCGGTCTTGGCGGGAGACGCCGTGTCGCCGCAGGTGAAGCCGAGACGGATGCTGCCGTCGTCACGGCGCTTCGTGGTCAACACGCATGGGGCGTCGTATTGCCGGTGCCCGGAACCGCTGGCGACCGCGCGCTCGTAGAGCGCACGGTCCAGCCGCTCCACGTCGACATCCGCAAAAAAACCTGCAATGCCTGTGATCAGCCGTTGCGGTCCATCCTCGGCGGTCCACGTCTCCAGGGGGGGGCGCGGAAGCAGGGGATCGAGGGATGTCGGGACGTGCAGCTGCTCGTAAAGGTGGTCCGGCGCGCCCGTGGCAGTGACGTCCTCCCCCAGGGGCTGGCGGTTGGGGATGTCCGGGCTGGAGATCGCCAGGCCACCGGGCCACTGCTGCCGCCAGGCCCCCTTCACCGCCGCGGCAAGGCCCTGCCACTCCGGCTCGCTCGGCCGGATGAAGTGTAGATGGCCGGCGAGGCGGTATTGCAGCGCGAAGCGCAGGGCGCGGGCACGGCAGCGCCGCGCCTCCGGCCCGTCCGGCTCCACGCCGCATGCCCGCTGCCACAGGACCTGTATCGCGGGGATAAGATTGGCGCGGCCGGTGGCGTCGTCGATCCCGTTGGGGACGTCGATGCCGATGTCCACGGGAATGCCATAGAAGTCGCGGCCCTGTCCCTCAAGCAACGTGGCAATGCGGTCATTGGCGTTGGTCTCGTCCCACAGTGGACGCGAGAACAGGGGCGCCGCGTTCTGGTGACACGCGGTACATACGGCGCGATTGGCGTAGAACACCCGCGGCTCTGCCCCCTCGCGGAAGTCCTTGACGACCTGGAACTCGAAGCGCCCGGCGGCCTCGTTGTAGCTGATCACCTCGACCACCCCGGTCTTCTCCATGTAGCCGAAATAGAGGCGATCCTTGAGGAGAATGCCAGAGGTGCCTGGCTCCGGTGCCGGCTCGCCGACCACTGCCAGCACGGCACGCGGATAGTGCGCGAACTCGGGTGCGGCGGCAGTGCGTTGCAGCGAGCGCCCCAGTGGAATCAACACCTGGCGGAACGGCTCGCGCTGCGGCGAGGCGTGCAGGCGCTGCGCCAGCTCATCGCGCAGGGCGGCGAAGGGAAAGGGGATCCGGTAGCCGGGCTCGCCGTCCACGTCGTCCGCGACCAGGAAGTCGAACAGCGACCGACCCACGGGCGGCAGGTTCGGCCCCGGCTCGCGCGGGTCCACCGCCCAGGTGGCGCCGCGGTCGCTCGAAGCATCGGCACCGCTCGATACCGGTGTCACGGCGGGTGCCTTGACGTCGCCCGCGGGCGATTCCGCCGCAGCCCGGGGGAGCGCCAGGCCGGCCATGAGTGCCATGAGCGCCAACGACTTGATCCAGGGGGGCATCCGTTCCCGCCATCGTCCCGCGGGTCGCCGGCCGCCGTGGAGCACGGCACCCGACGCCGCGTCACGGTCGCGGCCGGGTCGCTACCGCGAGACTCCGGCCACTGCCAGGCGCTGGTTTCCGACCCAGCACTCCTCCGCCGTGTTTCCGGTCTTGAGCCAGTCCGCGAGACCCGCTTCGGCGACCTCCTTGTTGTAGAGGGTGAAGTTCAGCACGAACACGCGGTCGAGGTAGGCCCGGCCGAGGTAGAAGCCCGGACGGATCATGCGGATCTCGTCGCGTACCGCGAAGCCACGCCGGCTGGCCAGGAAGTCCGGCTTCTCGCGATACCCCGGGATCTCGTCGCTGAAGGCGTAGTCGATGATGATCGACTCACGGCGCCCGTCCAGCAGGCTCTGGCCGCAATAGAGGCGCGCCGGGAACATCAGCCAGGCGTCCTTGCGATCGACCTCGATCTTGGGGACATCCCGCAAGGGACCGTCGATCAACGGGGCGAGGACGGCGAGGTCCTCGATGCGGTTACGGAGCACCATCTCGTCGCGGTAGAAGACCTTGCCCTTCCACAGGATGCGGCCCAGGGCCTCCAGCTTCCGCGCCTTGAAGCGCACGATGAGCCCCTTCAACCCGCCGACGATCTCCGCGGCGCGCACCTTGCCGCTGCTCCCTTCCGGTAGAAACAGGTCCCCGTCGTAGGGGCCGTCCGGGATCGGACCGGCGGTAAGCCGCGCGTAGATCTGATCGACCTTCTCCTGGTCGAGGCGGCCGAGGTATTTCGGGGTGATCTTCGCGAGCTCCTGGCGGCTCTCCGCCGTCGACCCCAGGGGGTAGCGGTGCTCCACCCGCGCAAAGTCCGGCTTGGTGTCGTACGTGGCGCCGTAGGCCATGAACTCGATGTCGGGCTCGGGCTTACGCTTACAACCGGCAAGGGCGGCAACCGTGGCGAGCACGAGGAGCGCCGCAAGGACCGGACGGGACCACCGTTCGTGGCGACTGTACATGGGGGCTCCTGGTCTCAGAGGGTGGCGAGGAAGGCGATCAGCGCCTGCTTGTCCGACTCCGGCAGCTCGCCGCCGAACTCGTGGCCCTTGTTCTCCACGTCGTCGGTGCATGAGCTGTAGGTGGCGAGGAGGTCCGGTTTCTCGCCCAGCACGCCTACCAGCGAGGCGGGATCGGCGAACATCCGGGCGGCAACCTCGCCCAGCTCGGCGCTCACGCGCCCCGCCGCGGCATCGCTCATGTGGGCGACCAGGCGGTCGTGCAACGCCTCCGGGTCGGTCTTGGAGAGCACCACGTCGACCAGGAACTCCTTGTGCAGGAAGTTCCCCAGCAGGCCCGCATTGGTGCCGGCCGGGACCCGGACCTGCAGGCCGAGGACCGGTTTCTCCTTCTCCCCGTCCCACAGCCGCGGACCGACGTCGATGATGATGTCCTCGTCGAGCTTGGTGATCTTTGGAACGCGGCGATCCGGGTGGAGAAGGTCCTCCATCGACGCCTTGTAGAGGGCGAAGCGGCCCTCGACGCTCGGGTCGTACTCGACGCACCCGGGGGCGTCGGTGAGCAGCTTGCCGTCGCCGTCGACGTAGCTCTGGCGATAGAAGTCGTTGCGGGCATTCTGCGGCTTGCCGCAGATCTCCGGCCCCAGGGAGTTGTCGTGCAGAAACGGTGCATGCGCCCACAGGTTGACCAGGGAGATGTTGCGGTAGTACCCACGACCACCGTCGGCCGGATCCGGGACGCTGGCGTCCTTCGGCCGTTGCTTGTAGGTGGTCGAGGAGAACTGGCCCCAGATGTGGCCGTCCATGTGGTTGGAGTGCAGGGCGCGGCAGCGGTTGGTCCCGACCTCGGAGACCGGCGTCAGCTGATCGTTGCCCAACCAGTCGTCACGGATCCCGGTCTTGTCCGAGATCGCGTAGAAGTCTCGCGTCTCCACCGGCCCGTCCTGGCTGGAGTGGCAGCGGGCGCAGTTCTCCGCGAACACCACACGGCCGCGGCTCACGGCGCCCTCGCCGAACTCCTTCTCCAGGTCGTCGATCAGGTCGTCGCGCGTGTACGTCGCCGTGGGGTTCTTCTTCCGCGCCTGGTTCTCGCGTGCCTCCTGGAGGTCGGTCGCCAGTACCCGTGGCGAGAGGAAGAAGTCGATCACGTGGCCGATGCGGTCCTCGATGGCGCGGAAGTTGGGGCAATCACGCCGGCACTGGCCGATATCGGTCTCGGTCTGTCCGTAGCCACGCTGCTGCGGG
>JASFUG010000146.1:0-7631 GCA_050050395.1 Nitrospirota bacterium | reverse complement strand
GCGACGACAAGGACCGGGTAGTAATCAAGCGTGACGGTGAGCTGACCTACTTCGCCACCGACATCGCCTACCACGCGGACAAGCTCGCCCGCGGCTACGACCGGCTGATCAACGTCTGGGGCGCCGACCACCACGGTTATATCGCGCGGGTGAAGGCGGCGCTCGCCATGCTCGGCGGCGATCCGGCGAAGCTCGACGTCCATCTGGTGCAGATCGTCAATCTGTCGCGCGACGGGATGCCGGTGAAGATGGGCAAGCGCTCCGGCGCCTTCGTCTCCCTCGCCGAGGTGGTGGAGGAGGTGGGGGCCGATGCCACCCGCTTCTTCTTCCTCCAGCGCCGCTCGGACTCGATGCTCGACTTCGACCTGGAGCTCGCCAAGCGCCAGTCCAACGACAATCCCGTCTACTACGTCCAGTACGCCCACGCCCGGGTGCGCAGCCTGTTCAAGCTCGCCGCCGAGCGCGACTACCGCCTCCCGGACGGCGGCGCGCCGGTGGAGCGCCTCGCCGAGCCGGAGGAGATCGACCTCATCCAGCGCATGGACGGTTTCCCGGACCTGCTGGAGGGCGCCGCCAGGGCGGGCGAGCCGCACCGCCTGGTGCACTACCTCACCGAGCTCGCCGGCGCCCTGCACGCCTACTACTTCAAGCACCGCATCCTCGGCGACGACCCGGACCTCGCCTGTGCACGCCTCTACCTCATGGAGACCGTGCGCCGGGTGGTCGCCGACGGCCTCGACCTTCTCGGGGTGACGGCACCGGACGCGATGTGAGGCGCGGGCCGCGGCAAGCCGCGGTGAGGCGCGGGCTTGCCCGCGAACCGCTGCGGTGCCCGGCGTCAGCGGGCGATCCGCGCTTGCGACCACAGTTACTCCATTCCCGGGAGCTGTTGTGGCCGGAGGTCCTCGGCGATACGGCACTAGGCGCACGGAG
Organism: Nitrospirota bacterium; assembly: GCA_050050395.1. Classification (GTDB taxonomy): domain Bacteria; phylum CG2-30-53-67; class CG2-30-53-67; order CG2-30-70-394; family CG2-30-70-394; genus DASWHD01. The sequence continues at coordinate 6,698 of JASFUG010000146.1, read as the reverse complement.
TGCCGTGTCCCAGCCAGCCGCCGCTCACCATGCGTCAGCGCCCCTGCGCGCCTCGCCCCCGGTGGCGGCCGTGTGGTAAATGGAGGGGATTGCCCGTCCCGCCGTCGTTCCCCCACCTGGAGCGCCCATGCCTCGCAGCCTTCGCGACGAAGACAAGATTCTCGAGCGTACCGAAAGCCCCGGTCTCTCGAAGCGCGCGTTGATCATCCTCGGCACGGTGGTCTACGTCCTCGGTGTCGCCTCCGGGGTGCAGATTGCCAGCGTGATCGGGGTGGGGGTGTGCCCCACGACGCCGGCCGGCCCGGCGAGCATGCCGGCGCCGCGCGCCGTTGCTCCGGCGCCCGTGCCGGAGGGGGGAGCCCCGGCGGTGCCCTTGCCCGTGCCGCAGGCGAAGCCCAAGGCGGCCCCTGCGCTCGTGCCGGAGGCGATCGTGGCGACACCCCGGGAGCCCGCGCCGCCGGCTGCCACGGTCACGCCACCGGCGCCGGTCGCCACACCGCCCGCGGTGATCGCCGCCACGCCGGGTCAGGTGTATGCCATCCAGGTGAAGAGCTTCCCGAGCCTCGAAGAGGCGGGTGAGCTGGCGCGCCTTCTCAAGGAGGGCGGCTTTCCCGCCTTCGTGGTGAGCACCACGCTGCCGGACAAGGGCGAGGTCCACCGGGTGCGGGTCGGTGACTACCCGAACCGTGCCGCCGCAGAGACCGCCGCCACGGAGCTGGAGGACAAGATGGGCCTCACCTCGTTCGTGACCGTGAGTCTGGATTGAGTGGTGGGACTCACGACGCAGTGGCGACGGACCCCGCGGTGAGGGTCAGAGCAGGATGCCTTGAGGAGATCGGGATGGGGGATGAGGGGTGCGGGGTGAGGGAGTGGTTGGCCGCTTCGCGGCCGGCGAAAACATAGATCTTGTTTCATCCTTGCCCCCATCCCCCTCCCCGTTTTTCTCGACCGGCGTCGCCGTACGGAATGATCACGCTAACCAGTCGTAGCCACCGCCGGTCATGGACATCCAGCTGAATCCCATCGAGGCGCGGGTCCTCGGGGCGTTGATCGAGAAGGCGGTGACGACGCCGGAGTACTACCCCCTGACGCTCAACGGCCTCACCGCCGCGTGCAACCAGAAGTCCAACCGCGACCCGGTCATGGCCCTGGAGGAGAAGGAGGTGGTACGGGCGCTGGACCGCCTGCGGGACAAGGGGCTCGCGGTGCAGAAGACCCTGGCCGACGCGCGGGTCCCGAAGTACGGCCACACCATCGAGCACGTCATCGAGCTCTCGCCCGCCGAGCTCGCCGCCCTGTGCGTCCTCCTCCTGCGTGGCCCGCAGACCCCGGGGGAGGTCCGCGGCCGCACCGGCCGCCTCCACGAGTTCCACGGCCTTGCCGAGGTGGAGGCGACCCTCGACGGCCTGGCGAGCCGCCTGGAAGGGCCGCTGGTGATCAAAATGCCCCGCCAGCCTGGGCGCCGGGAGCACCGCTACGCGCACCTCCTGTGCGGCGAGGTGGAGTTGGATGAGGCGCCGGTGACCCTGCCGCCCGAGCCCGCCACCCGTGCGGTCCGCGCCGACGACGAGCGCATCGCCACGCTGGAGCAGGAGGTGGCGACCCTGCGGGAGGCGGTGGCGGAGCTACAGCGGCGGTTCGCGGAGTTTGCGCGGCAGTTCGAGTAGCCCGGCCAAACGCGAGGACACAGGAAACTGCGCAACGCAAAGACGCGAAGACGCAAAGGGCTTGCTGGGCAGCGGCGGGGGACTGTTTAACGCAGGGGCGCAGGGCCGCAGAGAGGGGGGAGGTTGACTGGGGCCAGGTTGCGTCTCCCCACTGTGGGGGAGAGGAACAGGGAGAGGGGGGCGGTCGCATAGAACTCCTGCGCCGGAGATTTCGCAGATTCGCGCAGATGGGGAACCGCGAATGGACGCGAGTGTCGCGAGGATGGAATGCGAAAGTGGTGGCCTTGCGTGTGTGCTACTGGAGAGGCGCAGAGACGCAGGGAGGTCGGCGATTCGTTCAAGGAAGCGCGGTGACCTCGGCGACGTCTGCCCCTCCGCGACTCTGCGTTTCGCGGTTTCTCCGGACCGATACCGACCGTTCGTTGCCCTGCCCACTCTCGACCCTCGCACCTCGGCACGCATGCCAGGACTGTCCTGAGAAATCCGGGCGAGTGGGTTAGAGTCGCTCCCGCGGGTCCGCCGGCGCGGTGCAGACCGCGCGTGTCGGAGAGGGGAGCCGCGAACGGAGAGGAGCAACCATGGCATCCGAGATCCGATCGGACACCGGCTGGCGCCATCGACTGCACGAGGTGATCTTCGAGGCCGACACGCCGGCCGGCAAGGCGTTCGACGTCGGCCTGATCCTGGCCATCGTCGCGAGCGTCGCCGCGGTGATGCTCGACAGCATGGCGGGCATCCGCCGCGCCTATGGCCCGCTCCTCCTGGCGGCGGAGTGGTTCTTCACCCTCCTGTTCACCGTCGAGTACCTGCTGCGGCTGTTCTCGGTGCGGCGGCCGATCCGCTACGCCACGAGCTTCTTCGGCGTCGTCGACCTGCTGTCCGTGATCCCGACCTACCTGAGCGTGGTCCTCCCCGGCAGCCGCTACCTGCTGGTGATCCGCCTGCTGCGGGTGCTACGGGTCTTCCGTATCCTCAAGCTCGCCCAGTACGTCGGTGAGATCCGCCACCTGAATCGCGCCCTGCGGGCGAGTCGCCGTAAGATCACCGTGTTCCTGGCGACGGTGCTCACCCTCGTGGTGGTCCTCGGCTCCCTGATGTACGTGATCGAGGGGGAGGAGCACGGCTTCACCTCCATCCCCAAGGGGATCTACTGGGCGGTGGTCACCCTCACCACCGTCGGGTATGGCGACATCTCGCCGCAGACCAACCTGGGCCAGTCCCTCGCCGCGGTGGTGATGATCCTCGGCTACGGCATCATCGCCGTGCCCACCGGCATCGTCACCGTGGAGCTCTCCCGCGCCTTCCAGCCCGAGGTCTCCACCCAGGCCTGCCCCCAATGCGCCGCCGAAGGGCACGACACGGATGCGGTGCACTGCAAGTTCTGCGGGGCGAGGCTGTAATCCGGGGGCATGGCGGGAGCGTCGTCTTTCAACGCGAAGGCGCAATGGCGGGAAGGCGCAAAGGGGATCGCTCAGAAGATGGCAAGGGAAACCGCGATTGGACGCGGAGATCGCGCGGATGGCACCCAAATAGACTAAAATCTTCTACGCAACGATCCGCACCTCAATCCCCTGTATGGTTGACGCTCTCAGCACCGGACAATAAGGTTTGCTTCCAGCCAAACGGGAGAGTTCATAGACACAGCGACCAAGAAGAAAGTAAGGCAGGTCGCCCCGCGAACATTTGAACGCTGTGGTGTCCGGAGTTAGACCCACGTCGGTCGCGAATCTAACGGGCAATCACCACGCCGCGCTTGGCGAGTCAGTTAAACTGAGCCCCCTCTGCGCCGTTGCCCTTGGTATCCATACCTAGTCACGCGTGCGACCAGCCGATGGATAAGGACGTTTTCCACTTAGGCCAAATGAATGTCTGAAGCGAGTCCGACTGGCTATCTCGCGGATCCCTTGAGCGACGTCTCTAGAAAAGAATGGCGAAATCTTCTCATCGCCAGCGTTGCGGGTATTCTAATCGCAGCAGTCGGATTGGTGCCCGCACACGTTTCTGCTCTGGGCATTGAGTTCTCACCACCAACACAAGATGCGTTTGTAGTTCTCGCAGCGTTTTTAGTCTTGTATCTTATTTTTGCGTTCGTTATTTTTGGTATTTCTGATCTATTTATATGGCGTAAGAAATATCAAGAATATTTGGTTTGGGTCGAGGCAGAAGCGCAGAATTGTTCTCAAGAAGACCAATATTACTACGACGAACTAGATAACCATCTTCCTCGTATTGATTGGCTTTACAAGTGGTCAAAGCCAGCGGCGTTCATCCGAATATTTTTCGAGTTTGCCCTTCCCGTTCTCATTGGATTCGTTTCTGTATGTTGGCTCCTGCGAAAAGTATGTTGCTCTTAGGAAGAGCGTGCGGACGGATCACAGGCGGTGTTGGAATCCCGCTAACGAGCGTACGACGGTGATCAATCGCGGCGTTGTCATGGTTCGGCCCAAGCAGCCCTTTCTGGACTGGGCGGCGGGGTTGGATGATTCGGGAGTGCTCCCGGAGGTGGACGGAGAGAGGACCGTCTATTTGATCCCCAGCTTCGAGATGGACGAGGAAGCATGGGAGATGATCGAAGAGATCTACCCCGTGATCTTTGAAAACGAGCTTTTGGGCTGGCATACGGACGAGTCGGCGTGGCCCGAGGATCGTGACTTCGCGATGTTCCAGGAGTGGTTTTCGATCGAGTTTCATTCGGTCGTCGAGGATCTCTGCGACTACGAGATCGTCGAGGAAGACGACGGATGAGGTAGTCGGGGTGTGCCGAGCCAACCGAGGCGGCGGCGGTGCTGGCGCGGGGGATTGGGGGTGGGAATTGTGGGGTATGGCGGGTTACAGGTGTCGCCGGAAGAGGATGACGTCCTCGTCTTTCAGGAGCTCGACGGCCTTGAGGAACTGGTCGCTCCTGGCCATGGCCTGGCGCCAGGCGTCGAAATAGGGGCGCACCGTGCTGCCCGGCGTGTTCAGGTCGAGGAGGAGGCGGCATATCGCGCTCCGGGCCGGATCCCAATCGTCCTTCAAGACGTTGGCGACCCCTCCGGCAAGCTCCACGGAGGCGTCCCGCACCAGGTCACGGGCGGGTTGGTCGCCGGCGGTCAGGCTCCTCTCCCAGGGCTTGGTGTCCCCCGTGGGTTTGGTGGACAGCCCCGGGGTGCCGAGCGTCAGGATTTCCTGCCAGGTGTTGGCGCCCTCGGTGATGAAGAAGTGGGCGAAGTGCTCGAATACCGGCATGGTGGCGGAGCGTCCGACGTGGGCGAGGTAGATCGACGGGTTGGCACCCGCGAAGTCCGCCGGGTTCAATGACGGCGCACCGGTGGCCCGGGCCCGGTCACCGATGGGCACAAGCGACACACGAGCGATGTTCTTGGTGTCCGCCCAGGCCTTGGCGTCGACGTGGGCGTTGGGCAGCTCGCCCCCGAACAGGGCCAGTACCACCGGTTTCGCGAGCTGCGCGCGCACGGCGGCGATCACCTTGATCAAGACCCTCAGGACATCGTCATACGGAATCGCCGAGCTGGCCTGGGTGAAGTAGACGGGCATCAGGAGAAGGCTCCCGTTCCCGGCGTGCTGCAGGATCGTCTTGATCTCCGTCTTGTCGCCAGGTGGGTGCATGGTGGCGGGCGTGGCGTCGACCAGGCTGTCGATGTTCGGCTGGTTGCCCTTGCCCCACGGAGGCTCCCAGGCATAGGAGGGGACGATGTTGTCGCGTGTCATGGCCTGGCCGATGTCGTACTTGACCTCGCCGCCGCGCAGCACCTGCATCGGGTGCTTCTCCCACAGGAAGGGCTGGAGGATGACGGTGTACGGGCTGTCATCCCCGGTGAGATCCTTGGCCAGGGCGAGCCACGCCTGCTCGAAGTAGGTGGCACCGGGGGCGTCGGGGTTGGGGGGCTCGCCATCCATGGCCGCGAAGGCGCACAGGGCCTTGTCCGGCGCCGGCACGGCACCGGGATCCCCGGCCGGGGGCGTGAAGAAGGAGGTGTCCTCGGCGCGGATCTCATCGGGGGACACCGTTGTCTCGGCAACCTCCGACGCATTGACCTGGTTGCGGAAGGCCTCCTGGAAGGCGAGCAGAGCGCGCAGCGACCCATTGCATTGCAGACATGTTGTTCGGATGGGTGCCGCCGGGGCGGCACCTGCACCGGCGCCAGGTGGTGGTGGTGGGCCTACCGCACCGGGAGGCGGAGGTGGACCGGCCCCCGGCGGTGATGGCGGTCCTGCACCGGGGGGGGGTGGTGGGCCGGCGCCGGGAGGCGGAGGCGGACCGGCCCCGGGCGGTGGTGGCGGTCCTGCTCCCGGGGGTGGTGGTGGGCCACCACCCGGAGGAGGAGCTCCACCGGCGGGTGGGCCGGCCACGGGGCCCGGGAATCGATAGGCCTGATCGGGGTGGGCGACCCGAAACAGGTCCTTGCAGGCATCGCTGCAGAACGTGACGCGTTGACGCCACGCTCGCTTATCATCGAGGCCACGCACACCGTCGATCTGCGCCTCGCTAGGGCCGGGAGCCCCGGGCCACGCGATCGTCTTCCAGCACGCCTCGAAGTCCCCAGCGACGAGTCGCTTGTCCGCCGCCTGCAACGCGTTCGGGACGAACTCCTGGACCCCCTTGCCCCTGGGATGGCAGCGGATGTTCAGGCCTTTGTAGGTCCCGTCCCAGTCGCCGTGATACAGGGCGTGGGAACGCACGGGGTCCTCCAGATCACGGGCGCGGCCGAGCTTGAGGGCGTAGAAGCGCGACTTGTTGCGCAGGAAGATCAGGTGAATCGTCCCCTGATAATCGCCCTGCGCCAGGCCATCCAGGAACTTCGTGACGGCGACCTGGTGACCGGTGCCGGTGGCGCCGTGGTCGATCAGGTGGACGACGCCATAGTAGACCTTGGGAGCTACCTCGAGGACGTTGCCGGCGCCGCCCCTGCGGACCACGTCCGGCGCGCGCGCGGGTCTCGTGGCGCCGTTGTTGCGGATGGTGACACGGGCCGGAAAGGCCCTGGCAAGAAGGTACTCCACCTTGACCTCATCCGTCACGGTGTCGTC
>JASFUG010000145.1:0-7682 GCA_050050395.1 Nitrospirota bacterium | reverse complement strand
ATCCGCGCTACGGCGTCGAGAAGGTTTACCACGTGCGGATCAGTCGCCACCCGACAGCCGGCGAGATGGCGCGGATACGCCGCGGGGTGCGCCTGGATGATGGACCGGCCCGGCCCACACGGGTCCGCCTCCTGAAGAAGAACCCACGCAGCGCCTGGCTGGAAGTCGCCTTTCGCGAGGGGCGCAACCGGCTGGTGCGGCGCTACATGCAACGCTGTGGCCTGCTGGTGGAGCGGCTCATCCGGGTCGGGGAAGGGCCCCTCACACTGGGGGAGCTGGCACCGGGCGCCTATCGCCCGTTGACCCGCCAGGAGTTGGCCAGCCTGCGGCGGGCGGTCGGACCAAGGGAGCGGTCGTAGGTCGGGGCGGACCGGCGGCTAGGTGCATGGCGTTCCGTGTCCGCCTATTGCGCGCCGTCCAGCGGTCGCGTGTCGATCGGGGTCGCCTTGGCAGTCGGCCGAGCGTGGGCTATAAACTCCGGCCACTTTGAAGTCTATTCTCGACCATTGTGTTGCTGCCGGTATCGACCTCCACGCCCGCGCCGCGACGTTCCTCGCGTCCCATCCCGACCCCATCAACAGAATGAAGGTCTTTCTCGCGGTGGCGGTGGTGTGCCTGGTGCTGGTGGTGTCGATCCAGGACTCGTACTCCGACTCGCCGGAAGGCAAGCAGGTGGTCTCGATCGACGTGGCGGGGAATCAGCGGGTAGACGACGCGACCATTCTCTCCAAGCTCCTAACTCGGCCCGGCAAGCCGTACTCCGGCTACCTGCTGCGCAACGACATCGCGACCCTGTTCAAGCTCGGTCAATTTGACGACATCCGGGTCGACTCGACGGAGGTGGCGGGCGGGATCGCCCTCACCTTCAAGGTGGTGGAGAAGCCGACCGTGGTCGCGGTCTCCCATACGGGCAACGACAAGATCCGGGATGACCGGATCGACCCGGAGGTGCACGTCAAGGTCGGTGACGTCTACGACGCCCGGCGTGTGGAAGAGGACCGCAAGCGGATCATGGAGCTGTACAAAAAGGACGGCTACGTCTTCGCGCAGGTGACTCCCGAGGTGGAGCGACCGCAGGCGGGCGGGGTCGAGATCCGCTACGAGATCGACGAGGGTTCCAAGGTGGTGGTGCGGGAGATCGTCTTCTCCGGCAACACCCACTTCAAGGAGCGGCAGATCCGCAAGGTGATCGCGACCAAGCGGCGCAACATGTTCTCCTGGCTCACCGGCTCGGGCGTCTACAACCCGGAAGTGGCCAAGGTCGACATCGACCGAATCCGCGCCCTGTACCACAACGAGGGGTACATCGAGGCCAAGGTCGGGGGGCCCGAGGTGCAGCTCTCGGATGACCGCAAAGAGGTCACAGTGGTCTTCTCCATCGTCGAGGGCGCGCAATACACCGTTCGCTCCCTGACGCTACGTGGCAACGAGCACATTGCCACGGACGAGCTGTTGGAGGGGCTCAATACCCGGGTTGGCGAGCTGTATAGCCGGGAGAATGTGCGCAAGGACATCGCCAAGCTCTCGACGCGGTATGGCGACGAGGGCTACTTCTTCATCGATATCGTTCCCCGCACCCAGCCTGACGCCGAGACCCACGAGGTTGACCTCGTATTCGATCTCGAGGAAGGGGACAAGGCGTACCTCGGCCACATCCAGATCAGCGGTAACGATCGCACCCGCGACAAGGTGATCCGGCGCGAGCTGCGCTTCGACGAGGGCGACCTGTATAACGGCAGCAAGATGCGCCGCTCCTTCGAGCGCATCAACAATCTCGGCTACTTCGATAACGTCGAGCTCATCCCCAATCGCAGGGTCGGCAGCAACGTCCTGGACATGGAGATCCGGGTGAAGGAGCGCCCCACGGGGTCGCTGACCATGGGGGCGGGCTGGGGATCGGCGGACGGCTTCGTCGGAACCTTCTCGATCAGCGAGGCGAACCTGTTCGGCACGGGGCGCAAGCTCAATCTTTCCCTCGAGCTGGGCGAGGAGCGGTCGCGTATCAACCTACGTTACCTGGAGCCCTACTTGTTGGGCTACGACATGACCGGGCGGGTGGACATCTTCAACACCGTCCAGCAATACGACGACTTCGATCGCAAGAGCAAGGGTGGCGCGCTCACCGTGTCCAAGGCGTTCGGTGAGTACTACAGTGGTCAGATGGGTTACCGCCTAGACTCCCTCGAGATCGACGACGTCAACCCGGACGACGAGGAGGATCTGTCGACGGATACCGTGTCGAGCAGCGTGATCCTCGGCTGGACGCGCAACACCGTGGACAGCATCTTCGACCCGACGCGCGGCTCGCGGCTCGAGCTGAGCACGGAGTACGCCGGCGGCCCGCTGGGCGGCGACAACGACTTCCTCAAGCTCTCCGGCGAGTACAACTGGTTCCATTCCCTGTTCTGGAAGACGGTCTTCGGCATCCACTTCCGCACCGGCTATCTGGCCGACTTCGAGAGCGACGACGACGTCAAGGAGGATATCTACCGGCTGGAGGGCTTCTACCTTGGCGGGATCAACTCCCTGCGGGGCTTTGCGCCGCGCTCGGTTGGCCCGAAGTCGGGGGACTTCGCGGGCAATCCAGGGGCGGGTATCGACCTCGGGGGTAACTTCATGCTGCTCTCCAACGCCGAGGTAACCTTCCCCCTTGTGGAGGAGGCGGGTCTCAAAGGCGTGGTGTTCCTCGATATGGGTGATTCATGGAGCCGCCTGGAGCCGGTGAAATTCGACGACCTGAAGGTCTCTACCGGCTTTGGCCTGCGCTGGCTCTCCCCGCTTGGCCCGCTGCGCCTCGAATGGGGCTACAAGATCACCGACTCGGACGACCTCAGCGACACCGAAAACTCACGCTTCGAGTTCTCTATCGGCACCTTCTTCTAGCCAGCATTTCTGACCATGGATGCGCCGCGTCCGCTCAGCCGTCCGCCTCAGAGTGCAGCGAGCTGTCCAGTTGTCGGCGGGCCAGACGTACGTCCCCGTCGATCGCGACGTGCCGGCCCGCGATCCGTGGCGGCGAGTGGGCTGACACTGGTGGGACCATTTTGGATGGTCTGAATCGTGGTGACTGTGCAACCTTCCTCTGGGTTGACGGGTGCCGGATAATGTCTTCCTTACCTAGACGATGAAGGAGAGGTCGATGAGGAAAGTGTTGATCGCGATGGTGGTGGCGATGCTGGCGGTGGCAACGGTTGCGCGGGCCGATGCCAAGATCGCCGTGGTGGACGTGCAGCGGGTGATCGACGACTCGGAGAAGGGCAAACAGGCGCGCGACCTGTTGAAACGAAAGTTCGAGGAAGAGAAGGCGGCCCTGGAGAAGCAGGGCAAGGAGATCTCGTTGCTCAAGGAGGACCTCGACAAGCAGGCGCCTGTGCTTACCCCGGAGAAGCGTGAGGAGCGGGAGCAGGACCTGCGCCAGCGGATCAAGGACTTCAACCGTCTGAAGAAGGACAAGCAGGACGAGTTCAATGCCAAGCAGATGGAGGTGCTCCGACAGGTGATGGCCAAGGTGATGGAGGTCATCGCCGATGTCGGTAAGGAGGGCGGCTACACCGCCGTGCTCGATGGCACCAATGGGCCAGTCCTGTATGCCGCCGAGGGAGTGGACATCACCGACACCGTGATCCAGCGTTTCAACCAGGCGTCCGGTAGCAAGCCGTAGTCGACCCTCCCGGCGGCGATACGAGGTCGCGGATGGACCGGTCCAGGGCGTCGAAGGGGTCGTTCATGGAACACAGCCTGCGAGAGCTCGCGCAGCAGATCGACGCGACGGTGGAGGGCGATCCGGCGTTGCGAGTGCGGGGCATGGCGACCATCGAGAGCGCCGGTCCGGACGACCTCACCTTCGTTGCCAATCGGCGCTACCTGAAACATCTCGACACGACCCGTGCGGGCGCGGTGATCCTCGGCCCCGGCGTGACGTGCGATCGACTGGCCGTACTGCGGTGTAGCGATCCGTACCTTGGATTCGCGCGGGCGATGCGCCTGTTCCATCCGCGGACCCACGACGCCGCGGGCATCTCGGCCGGAGCCGTGGTCCATCCGGATGCCACCATCGGCGCGGAGCCAAATCTCATGGCCGGCTGCCACGTGGCGGCGGGGGCGACGATCGGGGATTGCGTCACCCTGTCGCCGGGCGTCTATGTTGGCCAGGGCTCGGTGATCGGCGACGACTGTTTTCTTTACAGCAACGTGGTGGTCCGCGAAGGGGTCACTCTGGGCAAGAGATGCATCATCCAGCCTGGGGCGGTGATCGGGGGCGACGGCTTCGGCTACGCCCACGGCGAAAGCGGGGCCCTGAAGATTCCCCAGGTCGGCGGTGTGCGTCTGGGTGACGACGTGGAGGTTGGGTGCAATTCCACCATCGATCGCGGCGCCCTGGGGGACACGGTCATCGGCAACGGTGTCAAGATCGACAACCTCGTGCAGATCGCCCACAACGTGCGGATCGGAGACCACACCATCATCACCGCCATGGTCGGAATCGCCGGCTCTACGGAGATCGGCGCCGGGGTAGCGATCGGCGGCCACACGGCGATCGCCGGCCACATCCACATCGGTAACGGCGTATCGATTGCCGCCATGAGTGGCGTGCCTGGCAACCTGGACGCGGGTAAGGTGTACGCCGGTATCCCGGCCCAGGAGCATCACGAGTGGCGCCGGGTGATCGGCACGGTGCCGCGTCTGCCTGCGATGCGGAAAGAGCTTGCCGAGCTACGTAAACGGGTCGATGCGCTTGCCCAGGCCCTGCGATCACAATCCAGCGAGACGTGAGGTTCGAATGCTCGATATCAACGAGATCATGGCGCTTCTGCCCCACCGGTATCCATTCTTGTTGCTCGACCGGATCACCGCCATCGAGGGACACGAGGCGGCCGAGGGGTACAAGAACGTCACCATCAACGAGCCGTTCTTCCAGGGGCACTTCCCGGGTCATCCCATCATGCCGGGGGTGTTGATCATCGAGGGGATGGCGCAGCTTGCCGGCGCCCTGGCATTGACCACCGTGGACGACCCGTCGGCCAAGGTCATCTACTTCATGTCGATCGACCAGGCCAAGTTCCGGCGCCCGGTGTTGCCGGGCGATACCCTGCGCTACCGCGTAGAGCTCGTGAAGCAGCGCTCCAACATCTGGATGATGGCGGCCAAGGCGAGCGTGGGCGAGGACCTGGTGACCGAGGCGGAGTTCAAGGCAATGGTCGTGGATCGCTAGATGGGTAAGGAGCTGTTGGCCCTCCGCTGACCCCTAACCACGAGGAGACCATGGCGAACATCCATCCGACTGCGATTGTCGAGGAGGGCGCCCGGCTCGCCGACGGCGTCGAGGTCGCCCCATTCGCGATCATTGGCTCACAGGTGGAGATAGGCGAGCGAACGACGGTGGGGCCCCACGTGGTCATCCAGGGGCGCACCGAGATCGGCGCGGACAACCGCATCCACCAGTCGGTGTCCATTGGCGATGTGCCCCAGGACTTGAAGTATGCCGGCGAGGAGTCGGCGGTGCGGATCGGGAGTCGCAACACCATCCGCGAGTTCGTCACCATCCACCGCGGTACCCAGGGTGACCAGATGGTTACCGTCGTGGGCGACGGCAACCTGTTGATGGTCGGAGTGCATCTCGCCCATGACGTGGTGGTGGGGAATCACGGGATTCTGGCGAACACCGTCGCACTGGCGGGTCACGTGCACGTGGGCGACCACGCGATCGTCGGTGGCCTCTCCGCGGTCCACCAGTTCGTGCGCATCGGTGACCACGCGATGATCGGTGGCGCCTCGGCCGTCGCCAACGACGTGCCGCCGTTCCTCACGGTGCTCGGCAATCGGGCCGTGGCACAGGGGCTCAACCTCGTGGGGCTGCGGCGCCGCAAGTTTTCGCGCGAGGCCATCAATACCATCCGCGAGGCGTTCGAGATCCTCTATCGTTCCCAGCTCCCGCAGAGTGAGGCGTTGGCGCGGGTGCGCAAGGAGCTGCCGGACATCCCCGAGATCCGGACCTTCCTTACCTTCATCGAGCAGTCAGAGCGCGGCATCGTCCGCTGCGTGGACTGTGTGTGAGCGATCTGTAGGGGCGACCTTTTCCGCGAATCGCGGCGTGAGCCTAAGAATTCGGCGGCGCGTTCGTTCCTGACCATGACGGCAATGATCGAGTCCATTCGTCGGCAATTTCTGGCGAGCGCCGCGGTCAAACAGGAGGCCGCTCGGTCCATGGCCGAGCCCGTCGCGGCGGCGGCGGAGATGGTCCTCGCAGCTCTGCGCGCCGGCCACAAGGTGTTGCTCTGCGGCAACGGTGGCTCCGCTGCGGACGCGCAGCACATCGCCGCAGAGCTGGTGGGACGCTACACTCGTGAGCGGCGCGGATTTCCCGCCGTGGCCCTGACCACCGACACATCCGGCCTCACCGCCATCGGCAACGACTACGGCTTCGAGCAGATCTTTGCGCGCCAGGTCGAGGCTTTGGCCCAGGCCGGCGACGTGCTCATCGCCATCTCCACCAGCGGCAATTCACCGAACGTACTCCGCGCAGTGGAAAGAGCGCAGGAGCTCGGCGTGGCGACGGTCGCGCTTTCCGGCCACGACGGCGGTGCCCTGCGTGCGGCGGCCGATCTCTGCCTCGTCGCACCCCACGAGGAGACGGCGCGCATCCAGGAGCTGCACATCACCATCGGGCACATCCTTTGTGATCTGGTCGAGGTGGCGTTGGTGAACGAGGGGCTAGGGGCTAGGGGCTAGGGGTGGATGGCCGCTGTCGCGGCCACCCGTTTTCTTGGGAACGACCAATAAATATAGTTTCGCCGGGCCGCAGGCCCGGCACCTCCCCTGACCCCTAATTCCTAGTCCCTAGCCCCCTGAATCATGCCCTTTCCTCAAATCGATCTGACGAAGGGGACGACCCGCCCCCTGGGTGAGCGGCGTAACAAGGTGACCCACGACCACTTCGCGGCGCCGGCCACCGGGGTCCCGGACCTCGCCGCCTTCATCGACGGCCTGCCCAAGATCCTCGCCGCCGACGACCTGCGCGGCTTGATTGACGCCATCGTCACGGCCCGCGAGCGTCGTCGGCCGGTGGTCCTCGCCATGGGGGCGCACGTCCTCAAGACCGGTCTCACCCCGCTGCTGTTGCAGGCCGTGGACCGGGGCGTCATCACGGCGGTTGCGCTGAACTCCGCCGGCTCCATACACGACCTGGAGCTTGCCTTGATCGGCGCGACGTCGGAGGACGTGGCGGTCGGGATCGAGGATGGATCGTTCGGTATGTGGCAGGAGACCGGCGCATGGATCCACCGTGCGGTGCAGGCCGGATTGCAGGACGGTCTCGGTTATGGCGAGGCGCTCGGCCGGACGATCCTGCACGATGCGCCACACCCGGAGCACTCGCTCCTCGCGCGCTGTACCGAACGCCAGGTCCCGGCGACGATCCACGCGGCGATTGGTACCGACATCGTGCACATGCACCCGGAGATGAATGGTGCGGCCATTGGTGAGGCGAGCTTCATCGACTTCAAGATCATCAGCCAGGTGGTGGCCGAGCTGGAGGGCGGGGGTGTATGGATCAACTGCGGCAGCTCGGTAATCTTGCCCGAGGTCTTCCTCAAGGCGGTGACGGTGTGCCGCAACCAGGGCTACCCGGTGGCGGACATCGTGACCGCCAACCTAGACATGATCCGCCACTATCGCCCGCACGA
>JASFUG010000144.1:0-7690 GCA_050050395.1 Nitrospirota bacterium | reverse complement strand
GCGATGCGGCCGGCCCTGGCGTGCCAACTGATGGTGCGCGATGGCATCGACTTCCGCTTCCAGGTCGCGCCGGTGCCGCGTGCCGCGGCGTGTCGCAGCTCGGAGCTGGCCACCGATCTGCCGGCAATCCTCGCCCACTATCCGGAGGCCATGCGCTGCCGGGTGTGCGATGCCTGCACCCAAATCTGTCCCCAGGGCATCGACGCGATGCGCTGTATCACGGACACCCTCCAGGGCGTGGTCGAAGCGACGGCGGCTCGCAGCCTGCCGTGTGTGAGCTGTGGCCTGTGCGCCGCGGTGTGCGAGGTGGGCATCGCTCCCGACCTGGTGATGACCTTCGTCCGGCGTGCGTGCGGTGCGCGGGAGATGGGGTCGGAGCCGGTGACCGCGAGCCCGGTGCCGGACGAGGTGTGGGAGACCCTGATGGGAGGCACGCCGGCGGAGCTGGTCGCCCTCGCCCGGGAGCTGGACTGACGTGGCGTTTCCCGACGAGGCACTCGATGAGCTGCTGGCGGCGGGTGCACCTGAAGCGCCCCCGCCCCTGACGGAGGAGAGGGTCGACGATCTCCTCCACCGCCACCACCCGGACTATCAGCCGGAGGGCAAGCGCGTCCTGTCGCTTGGCGCCAATCGCGGTGCGGCCGTGCCGGCCCGCCTCGCCGATCTCCTCGAAGGCAGGCCGCGGATCGCGCCGCGCCTGACATGGAACCGCCCGGACCGGCGCTGCGATGTCCTGGTGATCGGCGGCGGAGGCGCCGGGGCGACGTCGGCCCTCGCCGCCCACGACGCCGGGGCCGACACCGTCGTGGCAACCAAGCTGCGCCTCGGGGACTCCAACACCGTGATGGCGGAGGGTGGGCTCCAGGCCGCGGTCGGGACCGGGGATGACCCGGCACGCCACTTCCTCGACGCCCTGCGCGGCGGCCACTTCGCCAACGACCGAACATTATTGCGCGCCCTGGTAGAGGAGGCGCCCGCGACTGTCGCGTGGCTCGGCGGCCTGGGGGTGCGCTGGGACCGGGATGAGACCGGCCACCTGGTGACGCGCCAGGGGGGTGGCACCACCCGGCCGCGCCTCCTTGCGTGTGCCGACTACACCGGCCTCGACATCATGCGTGCCCTGACCGGTGAGCTGCGCGGTGCCGGGATCGAGGTGCTGGAGTTTCATCCGGCGGCGGAGCTGCTCACCGATGGCCACGGGCGGGTGACCGGGGCGGTCCTGGAGGACCTGGACGACGGCCAGATCACCGTCGTCGCGGCGCGCCAGGTGGTCCTGGCCACCGGCGGCGCCGGGCGCCTGCACCTCGGCGGCGCGCCGACCTCCAACCACTACGGGGCCACCGGCGACGGCCTGGTCCTGGCCTACCGCGCCGGCTGCCGCCTGGTCCACCCGGAGAGCTTCCAGTACCACCCCACCGGGATCGCCTACCCCACGGCCCTCGCCGGCGCCCTGCTCACCGAGGGGTTGCGCTCCGCGGGGGCCTGGCTGCGCAATCGCCACGGGGAGCGATTCGTCGATGAGCTGTTGCCGCGCGACGTCGTGGCGGCGGCCCTGCTCGCCGAGGGTGCCCAGGGTCGTGGCGTGGCCCTGCCCGGAGGCGGCCATGCGGTGTGGCTCGACGCGCGCCATGTGGCGGACGTGCGGGGGCGGTTTCCGTCGGTGTTCGCCAAGTTAGAGAGGGTGGGAATCGACCCCCAGACCACCCCGGTGCTCACCGCCCCGACCCTGCACTATCAGAACGGTGGGGCGCGGGTGGACGTGGAAGGCCAGACTGACCGGGTGGGGCTGCGCGCCTGCGGCGAGATCGCCGGCGGCGCCCACGGCACCAACCGCTTGATGGGCAATGCCCTCCTCGAGGTCATCGCCGCCGGTCGGCGCGCCGGCCGCGCGGCGGCGGCCGCCGCCCGGGAGACGGAACAGGGTGACACGACCCTGAACCACCTGCAGGAGTGGCGTGGCACGGGCCCAGCGGCACCGGTCCTGTTGCCCGACTACGTGGGTCATCGGCCGTAGGTCCAGGAGGTCCGGACCAGGCCACCGAGTGGCGGGATCCCGGCTGACGGCGGAGCGCATCTCACTCCAGGTCGACCGCCTGGAGCCAGTGGATGTCGGAGTAGGGATAGTCGTTGATATGGTGAAAGACGACCGGGGTGCGGGTCGGGTGGCGCACCAGGCAGTGGTCGATGGTGGTCTCGACCGCCGCCGGCGCGTCGGCGCGCCAGCGTACCTCGGGGGTGGTGGCGGCGCGGCAGTCGCTCAGCCCGGTCGCGATCAGGCGCGGGTAGAGGGGACTGCGGTCGTCGAGGTTGAAGTCGCCGAGGAGCGCCACCGGGGTGGTCTCCGGCAGCTTCGTCACGGCATCGCACAAGGCGTCGACGTGGCGAGTCAGGGGGTCGCAGTGGACGCTCGCCACCCACAGGGGTCCGTCGTCGGCCTCGATCTGGGCGAAGAGCGGCACGCGGCGCGTCATGTCGCCCCGATCGTGGGGCAGGACGACGCGGTAGTGGTCGCGCACCGGCAGGCGGCTGAAGATCACGGTACCCCAGCCGAGGCCGGCCATCTCCTCGTCCCGGAAGACCGACACGGGGAGGGGCGGACCGACCACCTGGTAGCCGCCGGGGAGGAGGCGAGAGAGGTCCGCCACCTGATCGAAACGCTCGGGAAGGGGGCTCTGGCCGGAGCGCTCCTCCAGCCACGTCACCCAGTGGGGCGCCATGACGCTCGCCTGCCAGGAGATCGCCTCCTGCAGGCACAGGACGTCCGGCAGCAGCTCGCTCAAGACGCGGCCAATCTGCACCCGGCGCTCCTCCCAGGAGGGGAAGCGTGGCCGCGCCGGATTGGCCGCCGGCCCGACGTTGTGGTCGACGAACGCGAGATTTAGGGTGGCAAGACGGAGCATAATGATCCGCGGAAGGCAGGGCCGAGCATGGCAAAGGGGTACGAGGCGAACAAGGCGCGGCAGGAGGAGATTGCCTCCTTCGGGAAGGAGCTGGGCCGCCGGGCGGGCTTCGTCTGCGAGTGGTGTGGGGGCAAGGGGGACCTGCGGCCCCAGGAGACCGACCCGGCGGCCGCGCCGGATCCGGCCAACCTCCTCTTCCTGTGTGCCGACTGCCGCGACCTCTATGGCGGCGCCCGGCGCGACCCGGAGCGGCTGCGCCACATGGAGGGCGCCCTGTGGAGCCCGGAGCCGGTCGTTGCCCGCTCCGCCGCTCAGGTCCTGCGCCGCCTGGGGGCGGCGTGGGCCGAGGAGACCATCGAGCTGGCGCGCCTCGACCAGGAGGACGGGTGATGGTGCGTTCGTCGTCGGTTTGCGCCGCGGTGACGCGTGGCGCCGTCAGCCACGAGGGTCGGCCGTGATGCCGCTGCGCCTCGGGATTAGCGCCTGCCTGCTCGGCGAGGAGGTGCGTTGGGACGGGGGCCACAAGCGGGACGCCTTTCTCAATGACACCCTCGGCCCGTTCGTGGAGTGGGTCGCGGTCTGCCCCGAGGTGGACATCGGCCTCGGCATCCCGCGCGAGACCGTCCGCCTGGTCGGCGAGCCCGAGGCGCCGCGTCTCGTCGCCCCGAAGTCGCGCCGCGATCTCACCGCCGATATGGGCCGCTATGCGCGATCCAGGGTGCGGGAGATGGCCGCCCTCGATCTGTGCGGATTCGTCCTCAAGAAGGACTCACCGAGCTGCGGCATGGAGCGGGTGAGGGTCTATCAACGAGAGGGGGCGCGGGCCGTGCGCAAGGGGACGGGGATGTTCGCGCGCGCCTTGCTCGACGCTCTCCCGCTCCTGCCGGTGGAGGAGGAGGGCCGGCTCCACGACCCGGTCCTGAGGGAGAACTTCGTCACCCGCATCTTTGCCTACCGTCGCTGGCGGGATCTCATCGCCTCCCGCTGGGCCATGGGCGACCTCGTGGCGTTCCACACCGATCACAAGCTGCTGGTGATGGCCCACAGTCCCACCCACTACACGGCCCTCGGCCGCCTGGTGGCGGCGGGCAAGACGGCGCCGCGTACGGAGCTCGAGCGAGAGTATGGGGCCGGGCTGATGGCGGCGTTGCGGCGCATCGCCACGGTGCGGAAGAACACCAACGTCCTGTATCACGCCCTCGGCTATTTCAAACGGCGGCTGAGCGACGACGAGAAACGGGAGATGGTCGAGATCATCGACGGCTACCATCAGGGGCTAGTGCCGCTCATCGTCCCCATCACCCTACTGTGCCACTACGTGCGGAAATATCGGGAGCCGTACCTGTCACGGCAGGTCTGGCTCAGCCCGCACCCCAAGGAGCTGATGTTGCGCAACCACGCGTAGCCCGGTCGGCGGACGCGGGGGGGGGCACAGGCACCCCCGGGACACGGCGAGACCTCGGGGAGTCACCCGAGGTAGTTCTCGGAGGGCGGCCCGCCCTCGGTCGGCGGATGGAGTCGCTCCTCGCGCAGCCGTTCCAGGTAGTCGAGCCACTTCGTCCAGTCGGAGTGGTCGCCCTGGGAGAGGAGAAATGTGGGGATATCTTCCTCGATCTGCCTGACCCGTGCCCGCGCCAAGACGGGATCGAAGTCCTGATCTCCCAGATCTTCCTTGGTGAAGAGCACGAAGTCGGCGTCGCGAATCGCCAGCGGGACCTCGTCGATCTGGGCCAGGCCACCACTCGCCGGGAGCACCACGCCGCGCGCGTGGCACCCGAGGAGGACCGGTTTGCCACAAGTGGGGTCGCGATTCTGCTCGACAAACAGGTAATCGAGGGAGGCGAGGGGAATGTGATCGAGCGCGTCGAAGAGCAGCGCCGGGATGAGCCGCGACACCCCTTCGACCGGCCAGACCCCCACCTGCTCCGTGACCGCCGAGGGCACGAGGTGGCTCGGCAGTCCGGGCATCACCACTCCGACCCGGCACATTCGGCCGAGGGTGACCGACAGGTGTTCCACCACCGTGGTCTTTCCCGCCCCCGGGCTGCCACAGATCTCGATCGCGACCACCCCGTGGGCGTCCAGGCGGCGGCGGATCTCGCGGCGAGTAGTCTCTTGTGAAGTCATCGCTCAGTGGCTCCCATGTCATTGTTGACATGCTTGCGTGGTCGCTGACAAGTAACGGTCTCCTCCCGGGAGGCACGATCCCGCGCCGCCCCTGCAGCGGTCGGGGCCCGGTGTCTTACCTCCTTGCGTCGCGCCACATCGCCTCAGGTGTGCTGGCGGCGGCGCGCCAGTCGCCGAGGGGGAGGCGGGGCATCTCCCCGGCCTGCAGCCGGGTGAGGAGGTAGACCTCCACCCACTGTCTGTCTGCCAGGTGGATGGGGGTGCGCCGGTAGAAATCGGGGTGGTTCTCCAGACGGTCGATGGCGGCCAGTGCCGGATCATCGACTGCGTATACCTCGCCGACGATCGCGGTGGTGCCGCCGGGGACCATGGCCGGGTAGCCACCCACGTCGACCAGCTCGTAGGCCGCCTCGGTGCGCGCGGCGCCGAGGCACGTGGCATCGTGCAGCAAATGGTGGTTCCGCTCGCCGCGGAGCAGCGTGCCGTAGACGAACAGCAGGGTCGTCGCCATCGCCCGGTCTCCCGCGCTCACCGGATCTCGAACTGCGCAGCAGCCAACCTTGCCCCCAACCCCCACCCCTCATCCCGAGCAGCTCCCATCTCCACCGCGAGGAATAGGCGAGGCGCGGGGGCGGGCAATTCACGGTGTGGCCTGCCACCTACAGCGCGAGCTCGAGCTGCGGATCCGGGGTGCGTGCCGGGCGCGGTACGGCGTGGTCGATGAGGCGCTGCTCGATGGCGTGGAGGAAGGGGGATGCCTCCATGGGCCGGAGGCGGCCATGGCGCTGACGCATCTTGGCGCGCGTGAGAATGAGCCTCTGCCGCGCCCGACTAACGCCGACGAAGAACAGGCGCCGCTCCTCGGCGAGGTCCGAGTTGGCGGTGCCCCAGCGCAGGGGCAGGAGACCGTCCTCGCAGCCGACGATGAACACCACCGGGAACTCCAGCCCCTTGGCGGCGTGCAGGGTCAGGAGGGAGACGCGATCCGCCGGCGGACCGTCCAGCTCCGTCACCAGGGTGATGTCGCTGTTCAGGCGATCGAGGCTGGCGCCGCAGCGCCGCGCCGTGGGCAGGAGCAGGGTGAGGGCGTGCTCGGCCGCGGGGCTGGCGAGGCGGCCCGCCGCCGCGCGTAACCGCGCTTCGAGGGCCTGCCCGTCTTCGTCAGGAGTAAGCGCGTCGAGCAGGGTAGCCACCTCCGGGAGGTCGGCCAGGGCTCGGGAGGAGCGCCGCTGGAGGGGCATGCCGGCGCGGTCCAGTGCCTCGACGAGGAGGTCCGCCTGCTCCTCGGTGCGGTACAGGATGGCGAAATCGCCGAAGCCGTAGCCGCCCTCGCCCGCGCCCCGCGCACGGCCGCTATCGACGGAGAAGAAGGAGTGGCCGCTCAGCAGCCGTTCGACGCTTGCCACCACGTACTCCGCCTCGGCGCGATCCGTGGGGGCGGCGTGCACGGTCACCCGGGTCGGATCGTCGACCACCGCCTCCAGGGCCCGCTCGGCCACCAGGCTCGCCGGGGCGATCACCTGCCGTGCCGCGGCGACGATGGTCGAGGTGGAGCGATAGTTGCGCCGCAAGTGGACGACGCGTGCCTCGGGAAAGTCGTCCTGAAACCGCAGGAAGAAGCCGACGTCGGCGCCGCGAAAGCCGTAGATCGCCTGGTCCGGATCGCCGATCGCGCACAGGTTTCCCGCCGGCGGGCAGAGCAGCCGGACGAGGCGATACTGCTGGGTGTCGATGTCCTGATACTCGTCGACGGCGAGCCACCGGTAGCGGTCGCGGTAGTGGGCCACGACGTCGGGGTCGGCTTCGAGGAGCTCCACGGCCCGCGCCACCAGGTCATCGAAATCGACCCAGCCGCGTTCGCGCATGGCGGTGGTGTAGGCCTTCAGTGACGTGGACA
This sequence comes from Nitrospirota bacterium, assembly GCA_050050395.1. Classification (GTDB taxonomy): domain Bacteria; phylum CG2-30-53-67; class CG2-30-53-67; order CG2-30-70-394; family CG2-30-70-394; genus DASWHD01. Next base: position 766 of record JASFUG010000144.1, on the reverse strand, counting down.
GGTCGCTGTCCGGAGGCGGCAGATCCATCGTGCGCTTGCAGCGGGAGAGGGCGGCGAGTCGTCGTGTTGCGAGGCGCGGCGACACCGACAGGGCGCCGGCCAGCAGGTCGCAGCGTTCGTCCTCCCCGGCGACGCGGAAGCCGTCCGGCAGGCCGAGGCGGTGGCCGTGGCTGCGCAGGATCTGAAGCCCCAGACCGTGGAAGGTGGTCACGGTGATGTGCGGTGCTGCGTCCGGCAGGAGGCGGACCAGGCGCGCCTCCATCTCCGTCGCAGCCTTGCGCGTGAAGGTGATCGCCAGGCACTGGTCCGGCGCCACCCCGTGGTCGCGGATCAGGTGGGCGAAGCGATGGGTGAGGGTGCGGGTCTTGCCGGTGCCGGGGCCGGCGATGACGAGGAGCGGCCCCTGGGCAATCGCCGCGGCGGCCGCCTGGTCCCGATCGAGGTCGGCGAGGGGAGGGGCCGGCATCCGCCTACGCGGAGGCCTGCCGCGTCCGATGGTGGGGGGCTCCTCACCGGCGAGGGAGAGGGCGGCCTGGGGCGCGTCAGCCGAGACCTCCGATCCTCTTCCCTCCGGGAGGGGGCCTGGGGGCGGGTGGTCGGTGAGCTGATCCGGCGGGGATGGGTGCCCGGCAAGGTGGTTGTTCCCAGCGCACCCACCCCGGCCCTCCCCCGAGGAGGGAGGGTGGCGGGTTGCACGGCGGGGCGACCTCTTCGGCGTCGCCTCGGGAAACAATACGCCCACCTGGGTGCCGTGTGTCAGCTCGTC
>JASFUG010000143.1:0-7705 GCA_050050395.1 Nitrospirota bacterium | reverse complement strand
TCGCCGTGGGGTTCTTCTTCCGCGCCTGGTTCTCGCGTGCCTCCTGGAGGTCGGCCGCCAGCACCCGTGGCGAGAGGAAGAAGTCGATCACGTGGCCGATGCGGTCCTCGATGGCGCGGAAGTTGGGGCAATCACGCCGGCACTGGCCGATATCGGTCTCGGTCTGTCCGTAGCCACGCTGCTGCGGGTCGATCTGCCGCATATCCGTGAGGTGGTTGACCCAGCACTCCTCGGAGCACGAACCGATGTTGATGTATACGCGCTGGAGGGCGAGGTCGATACCGACGCTGTCCCCGGCCCCCTTGAGGATGTGGTGCACGGTCTGGACCTCCTCGCCCTTGCGCCAGCACTTCGTGGCCTTGCCGGGCTCACACCAGCATTCGTCCTCGTTCGTGCGGTCCGGACAGCTCGACACGGCACGCCACCGGTCGACCACCTCGTCCGGAAAGGTCGGGCGCTCGGCGATGTTGAGCAGGGCGTTCTGGGTCCCCGGATTATTGACCTGATCCGTCGGTACCGCCGAGGTGTCGGTGGCGCCAGGCCGCGCGTGGGCAAAGACCTGCCACTCCAGGCTGTTCACCGGCATCCCCGACGCCATGATCTCCGATACCCGTGCGTACTGGTTGCCGATCGCCCCCTTGATGTTCTCCCACTTCGGGTGGGCCGGATCCTCCGGTGGATGCAGCGGATCGAACGCGATGTGGCAGGCGCCGCACGCCATGCCGACGGTGAACGGCGGCTCGATGGAGCCGTCCCGGAGACGGCTCACCCGGCTGTCCGAGTTGGCGGCGCTGGCGCTCAGGGGGCTATTGAACCCCTCCCAGGTGTCCATCCGGCCGCCGTTGACCTGGCGCCAGCGCGCCTCGTCGAAGCGCGGGTTGGGGAACTTGCGCAGACCGAGGACCCCGGTGGAGGTGCCGAACTTGAGATCGCACGGCGACTGCCGCAGATCCGCCGGCCCGTGCGGGTCGCCGGCTGGAATCGGCCCCTCCTGGAAGTCGCACGCCGGGTCGCGGTAGCCACTCTTGCCGACGAACTTGAGCAGCTCGTCGTCCCCGGGGCACCAGTCAAAGCCGTAGGTCTCGTCGTAGCTCTTCGCCGGACAGCCCGGGCTGCCGGGCTGGCAGCAGTCCGGGTCGTTGATCACGCCCCACGCGGCGAACCGATCGTCCCGCTCCCGGGAGCTCAATACCCGGTACCAGTCGATCAGCACCCCGATGCGCTGCTGGAAGACGTAGGTGTGGAAGCGATCGTTACCGGCCGTCGCCTTGTACCAGATCTCCCGGCCCGCACGCTGGGACGGGGTGAGCCCGGCATCCGCCGCATAGTAGCCCGTCTCTCCGTAGGCCACCTCCGCAACCCCCTCCGTAGCCGGCGCCATCCTCGCCGTGGCCGCCAACGCCAGGGCGACAAGGGCGGCGGTGCTCGCCAGATGATATCTACCGTCCATGTTTCCCTCCTGGACTGGCTCTGTGGTCCGTTCCCGGATCACGTCGGTGAGCCTCCGATGGCTTGGAATAGCGCGATAATCGATCGCTATTGACCACCTAAACGGAACGTAACTTGCTCTTTTATTATTCGAAGAACGAACGCGGTTTCGATGAACGAAATTCGTAACTCCATTGAGCCGAATCAACTACACAACCCCTCAATGTTAAAGATTGTCCTGCACCGCTTATGGTACGAGTCAACAAGGTCGCAAGCGCCGCTTGAGGATTCCCGGCGCTGTCGTCATTGCCCGGGCCGAGGGCAAGCGATCCACCGGTAGCGGTCCCGATGATCCGGCCGAAATCGCGCGCCGCCGTCTGTCCCGCGTACGCCTCGATTTCCGCCCGTACAGGGACCGGATCGATGCCGCAAATGCCTCCTCCGACGAGGGAAAAAACGTGCCTCATCGGCCCCCCCTCGACCCACGGATGATGTCGTCCGTCCATCATCGTCCTCGTGCCTCCTCCAGGCGGTGACTGCGCTCCTGCGACGCGTCGAATAGCGGCACTTTACCACAAAAACAGTCGGAAAAACTGTCTTTAACGGTGCGTATTTGAGCGATGCGCCGGCGCCTCCACGGTCGTCAAATCTCCGGTCGAGTGCGGGTGAGCCAGAGATCTCTGCCGCCGAGCACAGACTGTACGAGTACAGCAGGCGGAACCCGCTGAGCGCATCCGAGACATCCTGGCCCTACGACGGACGTCGAGATCGTGAGCGAGCCACACGGAAGCGCCGGCGAGCGTCACCGCCAACACTTCATCCTTCCTCATTCGCCCTTTCGGACGATGAGATATCGCAGGCGCGCCGGTCGTCTGCTCGAAATCCGGCGTTTGCCACCGCGCGCCACCTCATTTCTCGAACATCCGACGGGATGCGACCAGTAACGCGCCCCCTGGGCCTCACCCAAGCATCTGTCCCATCATGCGGAATACTGACCATGGCTGACCCGAAACCCCGTTCCACCGTAGCCGAGGTCCCGGCGCTCCTCGCCCTCATGGCCGGCACGATCCTGGTCGTGATCGCCATCGGCTTGGCCTGGGTTGGCCGAGCCAGCGATCACGTGGAGGTCTCCGCGGCGGCGACGCACGGCGTACGGACCATCGTCCTCCTGACCATCGATACCTGGCGCAGGGATGCCACCGGTTTCCTCGGTGGGCCGGCACCCAGCCCCACGCCATTCCTCGACGACCTCGCCAGAGACGGGATGGTGGTCGGCGACGCCATGACTCCGGTCCCCTCCACGGGCCCGAGCCATTGGAGCATGTTGTCGGGCCGCTGGCCGTGGCGGGACGGGTTGCACGTCAACGGCGATACGCCAGCGCCGGATGGCCGGTCGCGGCTCCCCCAGACGCTATCACGCGCCGGCTGGAGGACGGGGGCGTTCGTCTCCTGCGCGGTACTCGACCGTCGCCTCGGCTTCTCGGAGGGATTCAGCCACTACGACGACGCGCACCTCGCCACCGACGGCGAGGTCCGGATGGCCGAACGACGCGGCAGCGAGACCGTCGACGCCGCGATCCGATGGATCACCGACGAGACCACCGCCGACGACCGGGTCTTCCTCTGGGTCCACCTCTTCGATCCGCATTACCCGTACGACCCGCCGGAGGTGGTCGTGCCGGGCCTGGCCGACGACTACCACGCCGAGGTCGCCTATGCCGACCATCAGGCGAGGCGGCTGGCGCAAGCGCTGGCGAAGGTCGGTCGGCCCCTCGACCGGTCCCTCTGGATCGCCCTGGCGGATCACGGCGAGGCCCTGGGCGAGCATGGCGAGCGGTCCCACGGCATCCTGCTGCACGGGGTGACCACCCGCATCCCCTTCCTGGTCCACGGCCCAGGCATCCCCGTTACGAGGTACGATGCCCTGGCCAGCACCATCGACGTCTCCCCGACCATCCTCGACTACGTGGGCCTGCCCGCGGAGCACCTCGACGGCCTCAGTCTCCTCGCCTCGAATCGACCGGCGAGCCGTGCGATCCCACTGGAGTCCCTGATGGGGGCGCGTTCGTACGGCATCTCCGAGGTCGTCGGGCTACGCAAGGATCAGTGGCTATGGGAGTCGTCGCCCCGAGACCACCTCTGGGACGTGGTGGCCGACCCGGATGAAACCACGGACCTGGCCAAGGAGCACACCGACGTGGTGGAACGCCTGGAGGCCCTGCGAGAGCCATCGCACGAAACCGAGACCCGGCCGAGCCCTACGATCGACTCGACCATGAGCAGGCGGCTGCAATCCCTGGGATACGTCTCGGGCAACATGGCCGCCGGCTCTCAGGATGCGCGGGAGTTCGCCCAGGTCGGGCTGCAATGGAGCGCGGAGATCTACTCCCACATCGGCCGCGGTGAGCTGGCACAGGCCGACGACGTCATCCGGAAGTTCTTGCAGAAATATCCTCGATCCCCGGACATGTGGAGCCGGGCCGGGCAGGTGTCGGTCGAGCTCGGGGACCAGGTAGAGGCCGAAGCGCGGTTCCGGCGGTCACTGGAGCTCGATCCGGCCAACACATCGGCGCGGGTCACCCTGGCGGTGCTGCTCTATCGTGACGGTCGCAAGACCGATGCCGAGGCTACCTTCAAACAGGCGCTCGACTACGGCCCGGAAGACAACCTCGTGTTGTGGAACTACGGGGCATTCCTGGCGCAGGAGGAACGGCTCGACGAGGCGGCGGTCTACTGGAAACGGTTCGTTCACCGCTACCCCGAGGATAGCCGTTCGGCCCTGATCCGCGCCCAGTTTCCCGACTGGGACTGACCGTGTTCGTGAGGCCGGGCCCATCCGCATGGGCGCGACCGATGCCGGGCGAGGAGGTTGATCCCCTACCCCGCGCGTACTGCGCCGTTGCCTCGCCGCCGATCCCGGCCGCTCAGTTCGTCGACCGAGGGGTGGCCGGAACGGCGGTTTCGTACCCGGCGCCGTCCGCCTCGGCTTCGCCCTGCCGGACCAGCCGCGCCAGACCGGCGTCACGGAGCACTTGCTCCACCAACCGCCAGATCGGTTCCGGCTGATCGAGTAGCAGTGCCTCGGCGGCGAGCGCCTGCATCTGCGGAAAGCTCACGCTCCGGATGGCCCACTTGACCCGTGGCAGGGCGGCGGCGTTGATACTCAGGCCGTCGTATCCCATTCCCAGCAGCAGAAGGGCGCAGCCGGGGTCGCACGCCATCTCCCCGCATACGGTGGCCGGCTTGCCGACCCTCCGACACGCGTCGACGACCTGCTGGAGGGCACGCAGCACCGCGGGGTGCAGGGCGTCCAGGCGTTTCGATACCTGCGGGTTGCCGCGGTCGATGGCCAGCAGGTACTGGGTGAGGTCGTTGGTTCCCACGGAGAGGAAGTCCACCCGCCTGGCCAGCTCCTCCGCCTGGTAGACCGCGGACGGCACCTCCGCCATGATCCCGACCGGGGGCCGGGAACACGCGACGCCCTCCGACAGGAGCTGGCGGTGGGCCTGGTCGAGGAAGGCGAGGGCCTGCTCGACGTCGGCCACGCCGGTGATCATGGGCAGCAGGAGCCGCAGGTTTCCCAGCCCGACGTCCGCGCGCAGCGCGGCCCGGAGCTGGGTGAGGAAGATCTCCGGGTGGTCCAGGGTGAGACGGATGCCACGCCATCCCAGCGCCGGGTTCTGCTCGACGATGGGCAAGTACGGCAGGGGCTTGTCGCCCCCTACGTCCAGCGTTCGTAGATTGACGGGCAACGGCGCCACCGCCTCCAGGACCTGCCGGTAGACCTTCACCTGCTCCTGCTCGCTGGGGAATCGGCCATAGGCCATGAACGCCACTTCTGACCGGAACAGGCCGATGCCGGCGGACCCCGAGGCGAGCATCGACGGCGTGTCTGCCACGAGGCCGGCATTGGTATAGAGGGCGACCTCCACGCCGTCCGTGGTGATCGACGGCAGGTTGTGTAGGGATTTCAGGTGTTCCACCAGCACCCGCTCTTTGTCGATGAGCCGCTCGACCTCCTCGCGCAACGAAGCGCTGGGTGACAGGTGAACGCGGCCGCCGTGACCGTTGACGACGACCTCCCGGCCGTCCCACTGCTCAAGGTGCGGCGCCACGACCCCCATCACTGCCGGAACGCCAAGGGCGCGGGCGAGGATCGCCGCGTGCGACAGAGCGGAGCCTTCTGCGGAGATGATGCCCCGTAACCGCTCCCGAGGAACGAGCCCCAGGTCGATGGTACTGACCTGCCGCCCGATCAGGATGGTATTCGGCGGATAATCGCTCGTGACACCGGTGGTCCCTTGCAGGTGCTCGAGGATGCGGTTGCCGAGCTGCCGGATGTCCGCGCCCCGCTCCCGCAGGTAGGGATCCTGCATCTCATCGAAGCGCCGCGTGTGCCGCTCGATGGTCTGGCGCAACGCCCCCGGGGCCCAGTTCCCCTGGTGGATCCGCTCCACCGTGGCATCCACGATCTGCGGACTGTCGAGGATCAAGGCGTAGGTGTCGAAAACGGCGCGATCCATCGACGAGAGGGTCCGATCCAGATCCTGCCGGAGCCGGCCCACCTCTTCCTGGACGTACGCGACGGCCTCACGGAAGCTCCGTTCCTCGCGTGCCGGGTCGGCCGCCTGTCGATCCGGCACGGCGCGCAGGTCGGCGGGGGAATACACCACCACCCCCGTTCCCACCGCGACGCCGGGGGCACCCGGTAATCCGTCGTACCGGCCGCCCTGTGGGCTGTCCGGCCCACACAAGGCGCAGAAATCGCCGCTCGCCTTTGCATAGGCGATGGCTCCGCCGAGCTGGGCGGCCAGGGTGGTAAGAAACGCGGCATCGGCATCCTCGAATCGCCGCACGGACCGCTGCCGCAAGACCAATACCCCGAGGGTCGTGCCCCGGTGAGTGATGGGCACCCCGAGAAAGCCGTGAAACCGCCCCGCACCCGCCTGCTGGACAAACCCCTTATCCAGCTCTTCCGGGATGTCGTCCAGGTTCACGGCGGTGGCGCTCTCGGCCACCATGCCGATCAGCCCCTTGCCGAAGCCGATCTGCACCTGCCCGACCACGTTCGGCGCGAGACCGTCCGTGGCCATGATGACATGCCGCTGACTCGCGTGATCCGTCAGGTAAATCGTGCAAACATCGGCTGCCATTACATTTCGTGTGCGTTCCACAACGACGCGCAGCGCCGTCTCCATGTCCGGCGCCGAATTCACGTCGCGCGTCAGCCCAGTAAGTAGCTCCAGCTTGGAAAGATCACCTGGGCTATCGGCGGGCATCGCGATCTCCTTCGCTGGGGTGGGACCCCTAGGCCGCATTCTCACCGGCGACCGCGCGCCGATCCGTCATAGTGTGAGATGTTGGCCAACCTGGACATTATCCATCCTGCGTCCCAGCACTCTCTCGTCAAGGTCTTAAATACGTGCCAGCCACTGGGCGCCGGTTCCTTCCCCCATCCTGCGCTCGCGGCATTTCCGAGAGGACGGGCGCGCGGCGCGATCCGCCGCGCTCATCCGGTCACGGGCTCACCGCCGCCCGCGGAACGGGAGGCGGTAGCCGAGGTAGAGGCCGAACGCCGCCTCCAGCAGGCCGAGGGCCACGCCTGCCGACCCTCGCTCACCGGCAGCACCCCTCCCTCCTTGATCCGCCCCCACGCCTGCCCGCTCACGGCATGGGTCACCCCGTCGTAGATCAGAATCCCCGCCGCGATCCCCCACCCGAGCCGCGTGACGTCCCGGTTCCACATGGCCGAAAATTCTCAACACAAAGGCGGCAAGGCGCAAAGATTCTGCACCACGAAGAAGACGAAGCCAGAACCGCGCGCGTGAAATCATCGGCGTGGCCGGCCGTAGAGCACGCGCAGCTCCTCCTTGGCCCGCTCGAGGATCTCGCGCTGCGCCTCCGGAAGGTTCTTGCCCGCGCGGTTGATATAGAAGTTGAGCATCGACATCGCCGAGCGAAACGGCGGGCTCTTGCGCCGCTCGCTGCGCTCCGCCGACTCCTTCAGCGACAGAGCGATCCGCTTCGGATCCTCCCACGAGAACACTCCGGCATCGAGATCCAGGGCATTGCTACTCGCGGTGACCCGCTGCGACCACTGCGTGCGCTCCTTCGTCGCCATAGGGCGCCCCTGTTCGTCGGAAAATCAGACCGATCGTGGATCAATCAATGAATTGACCGATGATACTATGCCTTAGTTTGATCTGATGTATAAGGCGATCATAATGTCGCAGCCGGATCACTGCACGAACAATCAAGTATCCGCCAAAGACAATCA
>JASFUG010000142.1:0-7706 GCA_050050395.1 Nitrospirota bacterium | reverse complement strand
GGCGACCATGCAGGCGCGGGCCGTGGATGGGACCAGACGCGGGACGTCGAGGAGGAGGCGGCCGAGGTTGTCCGGATGGAAGCCGTCAATGTCCTTGGATGGCGGAAGACACTGCACCACTGCATCATCGCTGATGCCATCCGGGAATGGGCGAAGGGGGAGGATGCCGTGGACGGAGGCGTCGTCTGCGAGCTCCCTTACCTGTTTTTGGATGGCGGAGAGGTCGGCGCTGGCAGGCAGACGCGCGTCGAGGTAGCGGTACCCCATGCCGGTCGCGAGCCGCTCGATCTGGCCGCGGTACTGGGCAGCACCGTAGTCGTCACCCACGAGGAGTGTGGCGAGACACGGCGTGCTCCCTTCCGGGAGGCCCATCATCTCCTGGGTCAGTCGCTCCTTGATCCGCGCGGCGATCGCCTTGCCGTCGATGATGCGTGCCGCCATCAGCCAAGCCTCCCGTACACGACCTCCAGCACCTTCTGACGTTCCTCGGCAGCGGCGATGGCCAGGGCCTGCCCCTCGCTCCACAGCTCATCCGCCCGGTCACGGTCAGCGAGGCTGTCGGCGTTGATCTTGACGGTGATCAGCGCCGCCTGCAGGCCGGCCTCAGCAAAGGCGACGGCACACCCGGCATCGCTGACCAGCATCGGGTTGCCGCGTTCGGCCGTGACGCGGCACAGGGGGATCACCTCCGAGCACGCGCGGCAGATGTCCAGTGACGCCTCTCCAGCCGTGTCGAGGGCCATCTGGAGCGCCGTCTTGCGGTCCGCCTTGTCTGCGTCGCTCTCCTTCGGCATGCGGTAGCACGCCATCACCTGCTCGAAGGCCTCGGTATCGCGGTCCATCAAGATGAGTAGTGCCGTGCGCAGCCGCTCCGCGTCGGCGATGACCTCCTGCATCTCCTCCTCGACCGCGACGAACTTCTCCTTGCCGACCGTGAGGTTGGCGACCATGGCGGCGAGGGCGGCGCCAAGAGCGCCGACCAGGCCGGCGGCCGCGCCACCACCCGGCGTGGATGTCTTCGAGGCGAGACGGGTGGAAAAGGCGTAGAGGGTGTCGGTGGCGTAAGACATGGCGGCCTCGCGGCTATGAGGTACAGGGGGTGGGAGAAGGCCCGGCGAATCGGGTGCCTGTTAGCTGCGGTGTCGTTACCCCCACGTGTCAATTCCTCGATGGCCTACGACTCACCAATAGGCGAGGAGACGGTCGTTCTCGATCTTCGACTCGAACTGTTTGAGCGGGCGCTTGCCAATCTTGGTGCATTCACCGGTGCAAATGTCGAACTCCCAGTGATGCTTTGGACAGGTGAGGGTATTGCCGTCCAGCTCCAGGGGAATGGCGGTGGACTGATGGGGGCAGTGGGAATCGAACACCAGGAAGCCGTCGCCATTCCGGTGAACGAAGAGCTTACGGTCGTCGGACTCGGCCGGCACCGTCGCCCCGGATGCGATGTCGCTGGTCGCGACCACATCGTGCCAGGCGGGCTTCGCGCCGAGCATAGCCGGTTGGAACTCGGGAATGTCCATGTCGAGGATGATGTCGAACGCCCAAACGATCTTTGCCAGACCGAGCGCCGGGAAGGCGAACAGGATGGCGTCGATCACCTCGTCGGCGGTGGCTCCTTCGCGCAAGGCACGCGGCAGGTACTGGCGGAGACCGCCCTCGGTCTGGACGGCGATCTTGGTAATCACCGAGATCAGGGCAGCGGTCTTTTTGTCCAGGTGGGTTGCCGACCGCTTCAGGAAGTCGAAGTAGGCGGTCATCGCCTCGGGACGGGTCTGAATCAAGTAGTCGAGAGACCTGCTCATCGGTTCATCTCCATGCGCTGATGTCGTTTCGTCGGCACCCCGGTGCGGCGTCGTTACCGTCGGTAGCGCGGCGCGACCGGCGACCGGAAACGAAAAATTACCGGAAGATGCTCCCCACCACAAACACGCTGTTTCTGGTGGAGTGGACGCCAGGCGGTTACATAACGAGGGTACTTAGTAGAGTCGCACCTTGCCCTACCGGCGCGACGCTCCATGATGAATGCGAGAACGAGGAACCGAGCCCATGAGTGAACAGCCCTTGCATTTCGAGCTCGCCGGTCCGGAATCCATGCCGGACCATGGCCAGCCTGCCGACTCGCCGCAGCGGCAGCGGGCCGCGCTGCAGCGTGGCCTGCAGTTCGTCGGTCCCGACCAGCCGGGGCGTCGCGCCGAGCTCCTGATCGCCCTCTCCAGGGTGGAAAACGAGCTCGGTAACGCACCGGACGCGTGGGAGGCGGGACATTTCGCGTTCGAGATCGCCACGGGCATAGAAGACTGGGCCAAGGCGATCGAGGCGTGTGACGCCCTGTTCGAGTCTGGCCAGCCCGAGGCGCTCAAGGCCCTGGCCCACGGACTGTGGCTCGCCGTAACGTATCCGATCGAACCGACGCTGTCGGTCGATCTCCTCGGTCGGCTGGTTGAGGAGGCGGCCCACGACGACATCGGTGCCGTCGCCGCGACTACGGCCAACTACGTGGCGCAGATGCGTGCTCCCGAGGGGGAGGCGGGGGAACAGGTGCGAGAGAAGGCCGCGCGCATGCTCAACGCGGTGGCCTGGACCCACGGCAAGGTGAAGGACGAGCGTGATTTCGAGATCTGGTATAAGACCAACCAGCTCGATGACCCCGGTGTTTTCCTGCCGCTACTCTCCCAGGCGTTGGACAAGATGGTGGGCGGGGAATGGTGGATCGATCGCGACGCCCTGCGCGCGAGGTTGCCGGACGAGTGACGGGGGATCGAGCGGCGGCCGGCTCCCCGTGGTATAGTTCGCCCCCAACGCTTCCGAACCACCATGTCGACCACCGCCCCCGAACTCCTCCAGCGCGCCCGGGACGGTCGCAGGCTAGTGGTGTTAACCGCCTACGATTACGGCGGCGCGCGGCTGGTGGCCGCGGCCGGAGTGGATGCGATCATGGTCGGCGACTCCCTAGGCATGGTGGTCCAGGGGCGGGCCAACACCCTCGGCGTGACCCTCGACCAGATGGTCTATCACTGCGAGATGGTGAGTCGTGGTGCACCGGATGCCCTGGTGATCGGCGACCTGCCGTTCATGAGCTACCAGGAGGGGCCGGCCCAGGCGGTTCGCAGCGCCGGTCGCCTGGTGAAGGAGGGCGGCTGTGGCTGTGTAAAGCTGGAGGGCGGCATGCGCATGGCGGAGCAGATCGCAGCGATCGTGCGCGCCGACATCCCGGTGATGGGCCATATCGGTCTAACCCCCCAGTCGATCCACCAGCTCGGTGGCTATCGGGTGCAACGGGACGCCGACCGCCTCCTCGCCGATGCTCTGGCCGTCCAGGAGGCTGGTGCGTGGTCGGTGGTGTTGGAGTGCGTCACCCGGGAAGTCGCGGCGCAGATCACCGAGCGACTGACGATCCCTACCATCGGTATCGGGGCGGGTCCCGACTGCTCCGGCCAGGTGCTCGTCTTTCATGATATTTTGGGCCTCTCCGGTGCAAAACCGATGCGCTTCGTGAAGCGGTATGCGGACATCCATGTAGCCGTGATGTCGGCGGTGCGCGCGTACAAGGAGGAGGTCGAGGCGGGTCTCTTCCCGGCCGCCGAGCACTGTTTCTCCGCCGGCGGCCCCGCTTCGGAGGGGGAGTCCTGATGTTGGCCATCGGCGCGGATCACGGTGGCGTGCGGCTCAAGGAGGTCGTGGTACGCGCCCTGGAGGACCGTGGGATCCCGTTCGTCGACGTCGGCACCAACGATCACGCATCGGTCGACTACCCCGACTTCGCTGCGAAGGTGGCGAGCGGTGTGGCCAGCGGTGACTACGACCGTGGCATCCTGATCTGCGGTACGGGCATCGGCATGTCGATCGCCGCCAACAAGTTCTTCGGCGTGCGTGCGGCCCTGTGCCACGACACGTACACGGCTCGGATGGCCCGCCTGCACAACGACGCTAACATCTTGGTTCTCGGCGAGCGGGTCACCGGCCCCGGCGTCGCGGAGGAGATCGTCGAGGTGTGGCTCGATACACCATTCGAGGGGGGACGCCACACCGCCCGGGTGGAGAAGATTCACCGACAGGAGACCCAGCGCCGGTGAGAGCGCTGCCCTCTCGCTCTCCTGGGAAGGATGCGGGGGAGAGCGGGGCGGGGAATCCTGCCGGCATGGGTTGCCGAATCTTCCCCCTTCCTGCTTTGCTCCCCCACGGCCACTTCGAAAGGACCTCGTCGCCGACAATAGAGAGGGACCATGCTTAAGCTTGCCAATGCCATAGACGCCATTCGCGAGGTCGATGCCGAGGTCGCCGTCGCTCTGGAGGCGGAGCGTGTGCGCGAGAACGAGACCCTGGTCTTGATCGCCAGCGAGAACTACGCCTCGGAGGCGGTGCTCGCGGCCCAGGGCTCGTTGCTCACGAACAAGTATGCCGAGGGCTATCCCGGCAAGCGTTATTACGCAGGGTGTGAGAACGCCGACACGGTGGAGGCCCTGGCCATCGAGCGCGCCAAGCAGCTCTTCAAGGTGGACCACGCGAACGTCCAGCCGCACTCGGGAAGCTCGGCGAATATGACTGCGTACCTCGCGGTCTTGAAACCGGGCGACAAGATTCTCGGCATGTCTCTGGCCCACGGAGGGCATCTCACCCACGGCGCGAAGGTGAGCTTCTCCGGCAAGCTCTTCTCATCGTTCTTCTACGGCGTCGACGTGGCCACCGGGCGAATCGACATGGAGGAGGTTGCGCGCATTGCGGCCATCGTCCAGCCAAAGATGATCGTCACCGGTGCCTCCGCCTATCCCCGCTTCTTCGATTGGCGGGCGTTCCGAGACATCGCTGACCAGAATAAGGCGTATTTGATGGCGGACATCGCGCATATCGCGGGGCCGGTGGCCGCCGGTCTCCACCCGAGCCCCGTGGGGTATGCCGACTTCATCACGACCACCACCCACAAGACCCTCCGAGGGCCACGCGGTGGCATGGTGATGTGCGGTGAGGAGCACGCCAAGGCGGTGGACAAGATCCTGTTCCCGGGTCTCCAAGGCGGACCGTTGGTGCACACCATCGCCGCCAAGGCGGTCGCCTTTCGTGAAGCGCTCCAACCCTCTTTCGTCGACTATCAGCGACAGGTGCTGGCCAACGCCCGGGCCCTCGGCGAGCGTCTCGTGGCGCACGGCTTCGACCTCATCTCAGGCGGCACGGACAACCACCTGGTCCTGGTCGATCTGCGGAGCAAGGGTGTGACCGGTGCCGATGCCGAGACGGCCCTCCATGCGGCGGGCCTCACCTGCAACAAGAACGGCGTCCCGAACGATCCGCGGCCACCGGTGGTGACCAGTGGCATCAGGCTCGGTACGCCGGTGATGACCACCCGCGGGATGGGCACGGAGGAGGCGGTGCAGGTCGCCAACTGGATCGACGAGGTCTTGCGCGATCCGGCCGACAAGGTGCGTCAGCGGCGTGTGCGTGACGAGGTCACTGCCCTGTGCCGCCGCTATCCGGCGTACAGCGAGTGAGCGCCTGTTACCGGTACGCCGGGTTGCGACGGTAGGCGGCAGCCCAGTGGCCCCGCCCTGATCGACGGGAAGCGGCGCAGCACGTACGTGCTTGCCGGCATGGGAATGCCGGTTCCCATTTGTCGGTGTCAAGGAACACCGATTCGCGTGTGGAGGCGTGACGAGACCCCTCGCTATTTGCTCCTCCAGCCGCCTGGGCCCAGCGGGCACGGGCGATAACCCTTTGTAAAGAAGCGTTTGTCGCCTGTGGGTGCACATCTGTCCATGTGCCGGCCGGTCACTGGCGCGGTCCTTGCTGAGAGGCGGGGGATTGTCACCGTGAGCTGCGCCTGCGGGCGAGTGGGGGAAGGGATACCACCTCAGGAGAGCTACATGTCCACGCCTATCCACCGACCGCTGACGCTCCTCGTCGGACTCTTGCTCGGCTGCTTCGGCTCCGTGAGCGACGGGGAGTGCCTCGGGGGCTCCATGACCACGATCTCTGGCCATGTGCGGGCCGTCGAGGGAGGGACTATCTCGGAGCAGCCCAATGCCCGGTTTACCGTGGTCGCCATCGACGAGCAGGGACGGATCGTGGCAAGGGAGTCCACCGACGACGCGTTCCACCTGACGGTGCCGACCGGCCATGACTACGTCCTCATGGTGTCCGAGGAGGGCGGCGAATCTGGCCTCATGGTCTGGGGTGACGACGAGCGCCCGGAGTTCGCTGCCCGTGGGATGTCGATCGATCTCGGCTACATCGGGCTCAATTCCAGCACCAACCGGGCGTTCGCCCTGCGTGAGCTCGACCTGCGACCGGCGCGGGAGGCGGTGATCGGTGCCGACGAGCCGGTCCTGATAACGGAAGAGTAACCCCGCCCACGGTGGGAAGTGACATTAGCGCGCGTGTGTCACCACAGGAGACAGAAGATGCGGCAAGTGATCGGTATACCTTTGAAGGTCCTCGCGGCCGGGGCGATGGTGGCATCGCTGGCCTGCGGTGGCGGCGGGGGTGGTGACGGCCAGGAGACCGCCGAGCTGATCGGTACGGTCAGCGACCCGGTGGTCGCCGGCAGCGTCCATCGCAGCTCGGTTACTGTTCCCGTGAATGTGGTGGCGGTGGACGAGGACGGCAACGTCGCCGACTCCGCCACCGACGTCACGGATCAATTCACCCTCACGGTTCCCACCGGTCACGACTACGTGGTCATCGTCTCCGATGACGACGGCATCATCGCGGCCATGGTCTATGGCGCCGACGACCGGCCCGACTTCACCGTAGCCGCCGGCTCCACCACCATCCATCTCGGCAACCTGACGGTCGATCGAGCCACGCGCTCGGTACGCGCGGACGACGCCGCGGGCGAGCTCGCCGAGCCGGGCGAGCCACGCATCGACGCGTCCATCGACAACGACGGCGACCACATCCCCGACGGGGTGGATAACGACGACGACAATGACGGGATCGACGATGTCGCCGACGTGAGTGACGGCCACGACCGTTCCCGGGACCACGACAACGACGGTCTGGACGACTCGGTCGACACTGACGACGACAACGACGGCATCGGTGACACCGAGGATGATTACCCGCACGACGTGGACAACGACGGGGAGGACGATGACCGCGATGACGACGATGCCTCGGATGACTCCAGCACTGCCGACGGGGATGCCGTTGCCGGGGCGATCGCGTTCGCGGCCTGCGCCGGCTGCCACGGTTCCGACGGCTCCGGTGGCTCGGCCGAGTCGATCCGCGGCGAATCGGCCGGCGAGATCGCCGAGGCACTGGCCGAGGGCGAGGATGGCATGCCTGCCTTCCCTGACCTCGTCGATGCCGCGGCCGACATCGCCGCATTCCTCAGCAGCACCTCGGATACGACCGGTAATGGTACCGATACCGGTAGCGGCACCGACGCCGGCACCGACACCGGGAATGGTACCGGCAGCGACGCCACGGTCGGCGCCACGCTCTACGCCGCGAACGCCTGTCCCGCCTGCCACGGTGCGGATGGAGCCGACGGCATCATTATCGTCGACGCCACCGAGACGCAGGTCGCTAGTGCCCTCCAGAACGGTCCCGGATCGATGCCGACCTACCCGGATCTCGTCGGCTCGGCGGCCGACATCGCATCGTTTCTGAGCCAGTAGCCTCCCCTCACCGACTGGCTCAGTCCGCAGGCCGGCCCTCTCCCAGGCCGGCCTGTCTTTTTTTGGGGGACAAGCTGCGGTTTTACTCCC
>JASFUG010000141.1:0-7708 GCA_050050395.1 Nitrospirota bacterium | reverse complement strand
CGCAGCACCTCGAGCTGGATCGAGGTCTCCTCCTTGAACTGCTGATAGGCCTGGTAGGCGCGGTCCGGGTCACTGATGGGCAGGCCGTTGACGGTCTGGATGATGTCGCCCCGCTTCACCCCGAGCTTGTCGAGGAGACTGCCGAAGCGGATACTCGCCACGCGGTAGCCATTGGGCTGCTTGGCCGCATCGAAGCTCGGGACGACGCGGATGTCCTTCATCATCGTCGACAGGTTCGTGAGAGAGTCGCTCACCGTATCCCGGTCGACGAGGTAGGAGTTCGGCGCCACCTCGCGGACACCCGTGGACGCCGACCGCGCCGGCGTGGGCGTCGGCGTGACGCGACCGAATTGGCGGATCCCGCCAGCCGCACTGCCCCGCTGATCCTCGTCGATGGAGAGCTGCAGGCGTTCTGCCCCGCGTCGCAACACCACCTCGCCATAGCCGACCGACTCCAGCACGATCCCGGGACTCACCTCGTCACCGATGCGGTACAGCTCCTGCTCCCGCTGCTTGTTGAAGATGGCGAACGCGGACTCGGGCGGGCCGGCGACCGTCCCGCTCAGGGAGAGCCCGAGCTCCGCGGCGCTCTTCACCGGCTGTACCTCCGCCACGGGCGTCGCCGACGGCGGCGGGGCCTCCCGCACCTCGACGCCGAACAGGTTGCGATCCAGGAGGGCACGATAGCCGTTGCTCTGCTCATGCCGCATGACGCCCGAGGCGGTCGGCGGCGGCGGCGGCTCGGTCGCCATCGGAGTCAACCATCGTAGCTCCACCAGGCGCACCACGAGATCACCACAAAGCCACGCCGCAACCGCCACCAGTAGCAGATGGCCAAATACGATCGTCTGTCGCGGCAGCCCTTCGGTAGAAATAAGCACAGAGGATGATCCCTGAGGACGGTGTCCCTACCCCCAGGCTGAAATCGGCAGAATGGCGCATCACGCCAAGTCACCTCGCCTTGGCCGAAGATGACGGGGCGAGATGGTAGGCAGGGCTCCAAAGGGGTGTCAAACCACCGTTTTCGCCACCCCGACACGACTTTGCCATGGCGGGTGACGACCGCAGGCAGGCACACTTCAACCATGCCGCCGCTCCTCTCCTGGCTCACCCGAGCCCATCTGGCCGACCCACCACCGGTGCTCCTGGTGGAGGGAAGTGAGGCACGCCTCGCGCAGCGCCTGGTCGCCGGGCTGCGCCACCTGCACGCCGAGGAAGGAGCGGCGGACCTCAGCTTTGTACGTCTCGACGGTGCCGAGACCGACCCGGCGCGGGTCGTCGAGGAGTGCCAGGGATTGCCGATGCTCGCGCCGCGCAAGGTGGTGGTTGTGGAAGGGATCGCGGGATGGCGCGCCGAGGACCTCGAGGATGACCTCCTGCCCTATGTCGCCGAGCCCAATCCCAGCACCATCCTGGTCCTCATCTGCACCAAACTCGACGCGCGCACCCGCGCCGCCAAGGGGCTCCGTCGCCACGCCCTGCACCTGACCTGCGAGGCGGCGGACGAGCGCCAGGCGGAGCAATGGTGCCGCGACGTCGCCCGCCGGCAGGGGGTAGGCCTCGGCGATCCCGTGCCCCGCCTCCTGGTGAAGGCCCTTGGCACCGACCTCGCGCTCCTCGAATCGGAGGTCGCCAAGCTTTCCCTGCAGGTCGCGCCGGGAGAGGTGATCGAGGCCGGGGTGGCCGAGGAGGTGGTGATCGGGCAGCGTCTTCCGCCGATCTGGGACTTCATCGATCACGTCGCACGGCGCGAGCGGCAGGCCGCACTGCGCACCTTGCACCGATTCCTCGCCGAAGGGCAGCACCCCCTCGGCCTCCTGAGCCTGATCGCGCGCCAGTTTCGCCTCCTGATCCAGGCGAAGGAGGGGCTCACGGACAACCACCCTCGCGCTGCCGTCGGCCGCGACCTGGGCCTCTTTCCGAGCCAGACCGAGAAGGTGCTGCGCCAGGCGACCCAGTTTTCCCTGGCCGAGCTGCGTGCCGCCTACCAACGCATGTCGATCGCCGACCTCGACATGAAGGGGCATGGACTCACCCCGCGCCTGGCCATCGAGGAGCTGGTCCTCGGCCTGTGCCACTAGCCTGCAGGCACCCGTCCTACCGAGGGGCCATGGTGAGGGCCACGAGTCCGCGATACGTCGGAGGCGGCCGCTGACGTGTGCCACGAACCGCGGCACGACGTGACAGAACATCCCACCGCAGCCGGACAGAAGTCGTATGGCGCCCCGCTCCATCGCCGTGCGAGACGGCACGGAACCCGGCCACGGCGCAGCAACGACTTCACCACGATGCTCGACCACGTCACTGCTGCGCCCGCGCAACCGCCCGCATCTCCTGGCCCACGTTGTCCGAGCCCTCACCAGGCCGCAAGCCGGCCTGTGGGCTCGGACTTGCGGACCCGCCAGGATCTCCAGCCGTGTGCACGGCCTCGCCACGATCCGTGGCGAGAAATGCCGGCTAGCGCCCCCCGGGGTCCGCCACGATCGCCGACCGCAGGTTGGCACAGGCGTTGCTATGACCGGCAGAGGAGAGACGTGACAAGAGGCCGCCGATGCCCGCCGAACTGGCCCCCCACATCCTTATCGTCGAGGACGACGAGGCGATGCTCGAGCTGATCGAACGGTTCCTCCACCGGCAGCGGTACGCCACCACGGCCGCCACCGACGCCAGCACCGCCCTCGCCGCCGCTACCGAGCACGCCCCGAGCATGGCGATCATCGACTACATGCTGCCGGGGGAGATGAACGGCCTGGAGCTGTTGACCGTGCTGAGGAACCGCTTCCCCTCCATCCCGACGCTGTTCATCTCCGCCTTCGGCAGCCCGGAGCTGTGTCGCACGGCCCGCAACAGCGGCGCCACGGATTGCCTGATCAAACCGTTCGACATGGCGATTCTCATGACGCGCGTGGACACCCTGCTCACCCACAACCACGACGAGTAGCCGGCAGGACGACGCGACTGCCCATCGCCGTGGCGGTGCACGGACAAGCGTTGCCGCCTCTACCCCACCCTGGCAGCGGCGCGTCAGCCGCCTGAATCTCGTGTTCGCAGCCGTTTGGCGATGACGCACGGGATCAAGCCGCGCGTACCTACAACATGCCGTAGACCACCCGCAGAAAATCCGCCTCGGTGATGATTCCCACCAGGCGACCCTCTTCGTCGGCGATCAACACACAGCCCCACTTGTTGGTGATCATCGTCTCGATGATCACCTTGACCGGGGTCTCCGGCCGGAAGGTCTTGCGAATCGGCGTCATCACGTCGCGCACGGGCACTCCGTCATTCCCGCCCGCGGCGAGGCGCAGGAGGTCACGGTGGGTGACCAACCCCACCACGTGGTTGTGGTCGTCGACCACCGGGACGTGCCGGATCGACTGCCACTCCATGATCTCCCCCGCGATCCGCAATGGCAGATCGAAGTGGAGCGTCTGGAGATTTTCCGACGTCATGACGTCTTCGGCCTTCATGACACACCTCCGGCGGTTGCCTTCCCCGACGCAAGAAACGTGCGCACCCTGGCCCGCCATTTTCCGGTGAAAACTGGGGCAAATCACCCCGTTCCCCCGCGGCATGGGACAATCTAGGAGGCGCACATGCGCCCCGACGGCGCGCCTATGGCGTGACGCTGCCGTCCTCGATCTCCTCATCCCTGTGCACCAGCCGGTCCCACACCGCGACCAGCGGGCTGGCGATGAAGATCGAGGAGTAGGTACCGACGATGACGCCGACGACCAGCGCGAAGGCGAAATCGTGGATCACCTCGCCGCCGAGGAAGAACAGGGCGACGACCACGACCAAGGTGGTTCCGGAGGTCAGGATGGTGCGGGAGAGGGTCTCGTTGATGCTCCGGTCGATGACCTGGCGCACCGGTAGCTGGACGTTCTCGCGGTGGTTCTCCCGGATCCGGTCGAACACCACGATGGTGTCGTTGAGCGAGTAGCCGACGATGGTCAGGAAGGCCGCGACGGTCGGCAAGTCGATCTCCAGCCCGGTCACGGCAAATGCGCCCAGGGTGATCGAGACGTCGTGGATCAGGGCGACGATTGCGCCCACGGCGTACTTGAACTCGAAACGAATGGTGATGTAGATCACCACCATCCCGAGGGCGTAGGCGATCGCGAGCACCGCCTTCTTGCGCAGGTCGGCGCCGATCTGGGGACCGACCTGCTCCAGGCGCTCCACCTCCACGCCCTCCTCGCCAAACCGCTCGACCAGCGCCCCTTTAACCCGCTTTCCCACCTCCTCGCCACCGGCCTCGGCGCGGATCAGGAGGTCACGGGGGCTGCCGTAGCGCTGGATCACCGCCCCCCCCAGGTCCACGCTGCTCAGGGCCTCGCGCACCGCCTGCAGGGGCACCTCCTCCTGGGTCTGGATCTGCACCAGGGTGCCGCCCTTGAAGTCGATCCCCAGGTTGAGCCCCTTGAGCAGTATCGCCACCACGCCCGCGCCGATCACCAGCAGGGAGATCGCGACGAACAGGCGCGCGCGACTAAGGAAATCGAAGCGGGTATCCGCCGGGATGATGGACCAGCTCATACGCTAAGGGCGCGCACCTCGCGGGTGGCGAGCACGCCATCGAACAGGGCGCGGGTGCAGAAGATGGCGGTGAACATGGAGGCGATGGTGCCGAGGGAGAGGGTGACCGCGAACCCCTTGACCGGCCCGGAGCCGAACTGGAAGAGGACCAGGGCCGCGATCAGCGTGGTCACGTTGGCGTCCAGGATGGTGGAGAACGCCTTGTCGTAGCCGCCCTCGATGGCGCCGGTGGGGGTCTTGCCCAGGCGCAGCTCCTCACGGATGCGCTCGAAGATAATCACGTTGGCGTCCACCGCCATGCCGACGGTGAGGATCATGCCGGCGATGCCTGGCAAGGTGAGGGTGGCGCCCATCGCCGCGAGACCGCCGAGAATCAAGAGCACGTTGAAGATCAGCGCGAGGTTCGCCACCAGACCGAATAGCCGGTAGTAGACCGCCATGAAGATGATCACCAGCACACCGCCAACGATCATGGAGAGCCTGCCCGCGGCGATCGAGTCCGCGCCGAGGCTGGGCCCCACCGTCCGCTCTTCGAGCACCGACACCTCCGCCGGCAGGGCGCCGGCGCGCAGCACGATGGCCAGCTCCTTGGCCTCCTGCATGGTGAAGCTACCGGTGATCTGTGCCCGGCCGCCGCCGATGCGCTCGCGAATCACCGGCGCGGAGTAGATGTTGCCGTCGAGGACGATCGCCATCCTCTTGCCCACGTTCTTGCCGGTGAGCTCGGCAAACTTGCGCGCCCCGACGCTGGAGAATTGCAGGCCGACGTATGGCTGGTTGTACTGCTGGTCGATGTTCACCCGCGCATCGGTGAGCAGCTCACCGGTCATCACGGCGCGCTTCTTCACCACGTAGGGTTTGCGGCTCAGGACCTGGCTGGTCACCTTGTCCACGGTCCGCTCGTAGAGGATCTCGTCGTCCGGCGGCAGCTTACCGGCGAGGGCGTCGTCCACGAGCACGTCGTCGTCCACCATCTTGAACTCGAGCACCGCGGTCCGGCCGATGAGCGACTTGGCCGCCTCCGGATCGTCCAGGCCCGGGAGCTGGATCAACAGACGGTCCTTGCCCTGCCGTTGCAAGGTCGGCTCGGCCACCCCCAAGGCGTCCACCCGGTTGCGGATGATCTCCAGCGACTGCTCCACCGCAAAGTCCTCGATGCGCTGCGCCTCGCGCTCGTCGAGGCTCACGGTACCGTGGCGTTCGTCAACGTCGGCATAGATCAGGCCAGGATATTCGCGGGCGATGAACTCCTTGAACTTTTCCCGCTCGCGCGGCGCGGCGAAGGTGATCTCCTGGCGGGTCGTACCCATGCTGCGCGCGCCCAGGGTATAGATCTTGTTGACCTTCGCCTCGGCCATCACCTCGTCGACGAGACGCGAGATGTGGTTGACCACCGCGCCCTTCGCATCGACTCCCATGACCAGGTGTACGCCGCCCTGGAGGTCGAGGCCGAGATTGAGGTTAAACGGCTTCTCCACCTCCTTGGGCGCGAGCATGGCGTAGATGGCCGCGCCAATGACCACCACGATGGTGGCGTACTTCCACAGGAGGATCTTGGGCATTTGAGCTATTAGCTGTCAGCGATCAGCTGTCAGCCGATAGGGACCGCTGTGCGGATCGTTTTTGGGGTACGAGGACTCGGTGTGAGGTGGGGCGCGGCACCAGACGAGGGAATCGTTCTTCCGGACAAGCTGAAAGCCGATGGCTGACCGCTGACAGCTACTCCGAGACCTTGCGCGCCACGGCGGAGCGGTCGACCTTCACCTTCACGGAATCGGTGATCGCGACAGTGAGCAGATCCTCCTTCGCCTCGAGGATCTGTCCGTGGATGCCGCCGGTGGTCACGACGCGATCGCCCTTACCGAGGGTCTGGAGCATCGCCTTGTGTTCCTTCTGCTGCTTCTGCTGGGGCCGGATCAGCAAGAAGTAGAAGATGACGAACATCAAGATGATGGGCACCATCCCCATGAAGGCGGGCGCCCCTTTTGCCCCCTCCGGCGCGGCGTAGGCGATCGACTCGAACATGCGCTATTTCTCCGGCGTGGGGGGATCCTCCCCCCGCTCCGCATAAAACCGGCGACGAAACTCGCCGAACGAGCCGCGGACTATCGCACCCCGCATCGAGTTCAT
The DNA here is from genome assembly GCA_050050395.1 of Nitrospirota bacterium. Taxonomy (GTDB): domain Bacteria; phylum CG2-30-53-67; class CG2-30-53-67; order CG2-30-70-394; family CG2-30-70-394; genus DASWHD01. Next base: position 1,042 of record JASFUG010000141.1, on the reverse strand, counting down.
CAAGGCGAGGTAGTAGTGGAGATTGTGCAGGGTGTTGAGGCGCAGGCCGGTGATCTCACCCGCCTTGAAGAGATGGCGCAGGTAGGCGCGGGAGAAGGTACGGCAGGTATAGCACGGACACTGATCATCGACCGGGCGGTCGTCCTCCGCATACTCGGCGTTGCGGATCACCAGCGGCCCGCGACGGGTGAATAGCATGCCGTTGCGGCCGTTGCGGGTGGGCAGGACGCAGTCGAACATATCCACCCCACGCGCCACCGCCTCCACCAGGTCCTCCGGTTTTCCCACCCCCATGAGGTAGCGCGGCCGGTCCGGGGGCAGGGCGCCGCAGGTGGCCGCCACCACCCGGTACATGGCGGGCGGCGGCTCCCCCACCGACAGACCGCCGATCGCATAGCCAGGAAAGCCGATGGTCGTCAGTGCCGCGACGCTCGCCAGGCGCATCTCCTCATACACGCCCCCCTGGACGATGCCGAACAGGGCGCCGGGGTGATCGCCGTGGGCCTCCCGGCAGCGCGCCGCCCAGTCGTGGGTGAGCTCCAGGGAGCGGGCGATCTCCCCCGGCTCGGTGCCCGCGGGCGGGCACTCGTCGAGGCACATGAGGATGTCGGAGCCGAGGGCCTCCTGCACCGCCACCGCGGACTCGGGGGTGAGGCGCTGCTCCGAGCCGTCGAGGTGCGAGCGGAAGGTCACCCCGTCGGCGTCGATCTTCCGTCGCTCCGCGAGCGAGAAGACCTGGTAGCCGCCGGAGTCGGTGAGGATCGGCCGCGGCCACGCCATGAACCGGTGCAGCCCACCGAGGACGCGGATCCGCTCGTGGCCCGGCCTCAGGAAGAGGTGGTAGGTGTTGGCGAGGATGATCTGCGCCCCGAGGTCCTCCAGGTCCGCCGGCGTCATGGTCTTCACCGACGCCGCCGTCCCCACCGGCATGAACACCGGCGTCTCCACCACCCCGCGCCCGGTGACGAAGCGCCCGGCCCGGGCGCCGGTGGGGTCGGTGGCTTGGAGGTGGAATTCGAACATGGCGGGACGTTGCAGCTTG
>JASFUG010000140.1:0-7757 GCA_050050395.1 Nitrospirota bacterium | reverse complement strand
GTTTCTCTCTCTGTTGCGCGGCTGTGGCTGGGAACCGGCGATTGTACACGGCCGTGCCGTGCAGGCCACGTTGAACTGTCTGCGCCAGGCGGGCAGAGTCGTGCGTCGTCAACGTTTCCACGGATCATCCATGTCGAGCCGAGCCATCGCCGTCGAGGAGTACCGCCTGCGGGAGGAGCCGTACTACCTGCCCCAGGGGGATGAGATCACGCTCTTCGAGGCGGCGTGCGCGCACCGCATTCCGGTGCTCCTGAAGGGGCCGACCGGCTGTGGGAAGACTCGCTTCGTCGAGCACATGGCATGGCGCCTGCAGCGACCCCTGGTCACGGTCTCCTGCCACGACGACCTCACCGCGGGTGACCTGGTAGGGCGCTACCTCATCAAGGGCGGGGAGGTGGTGTGGGTCGATGGCCCACTCACCCGCGCGGTCAAGGCCGGCGCAATCTGCTATCTAGACGAGGTGGTGGAGGCGCGCAAGGATACGACGGTGGTAATCCACCCCCTGGCCGACGACCGGCGCTACCTGCCGATCGAGAAGACCGGCGAGGTCCACCCGGCCCACCCCGACTTCGTTCTCGCCATCTCCTACAACCCCGGCTACCAGTCGGTGCTCAAGGACCTGAAGCAGTCCACCCGCCAGCGCTTCATCTCCCTGGAGCTCGGCTATCCGCCGCGGGACATGGAGGTCGAGGTGGTGTGCCACGAGAGCGGCGTCGCTCAGTCGGTTTCCGCGCAGCTCGTGCGCCTGGCCGAGATGACCCGTAATCTCAAGGACCAGGGGCTGGAGGAGGGCGCGTCGACCCGCCTGCTGATCCACGTAGGACGGCTCATCGGCAGCGGTATCGAGCCGCGTCGCGCGTGCGAGGTGGGGATCGCCGAGACCCTCACCGACGATCAAGAGATGCTGTCCGCCGTCAACGAGATGGTCAGCTCGCTGTTTTGACGAGCGGCCAAGTTCAGATCTTTCCCGGCAGGACTAGGCTCTAGGTGGGTAACGGTCCCCGGTGCGCACGCGGGTTAGGCCTGCACGAGCGGTCCAACGGCCAAGTGGGGACAGCCATGCAGAACAAACGCCTGTTGTCGGAGCTCAAGGACTACAAGAAGACCATCAACCCCGTTACCCGTGGCACGGTCACGTGGAAGGAGGGGCTGCTGTTCGAGGCCCGCACCGTGACGCTCTCCCACGGGAACGTGTTCGGTCTACCGCTCCCTGCGCAGTGACCTCGACCTGAAGCTCGCCTACGTGATCCTCAATTCCACCTGATCCCGCCCGGACCCGAACCACCCCGCGCCGCAGCGCTTGCCGACCCGTCGCATTGGGGGCCGTGGTCAGCGGTGCGGCGCAGGGTACAGGGCTTCCGACCCACGACAGTCGGCACCGTAGGGTGTGCCGAGCCATGCGAGGCGTACCGAGACGGCGCTCGTCTCTCCAAACCTCGACAGGTGGGTGGCGCTGCGCTTGGCGTACTACGATCTGCGACCCGTTACCGTCCCGCGCAGACCGTATGGAGCGGGACGCTCCATACGGTCTGATGGAGGGCGAGGAGCCCTCCATCCACGGGGGGTGAAGCCGCCCGGACATGTGCCGGGCGGCGAGGGGGGCGCGTGGCGTCCCCCTCCACATCAGGGCGGGCTGTGCCCGCCGTGCCGGGCGGAGCCCGGCCTACGGGAGGCACCGATCGCTGCCGGGATGTTTCCTCACCTGCCGGCGTTCTGGCGTTCCACCATCCACTCGGGATAGAGGGCCGGCGGCGCGGTGGTCTCAGACAGTCGCGTGATCTGTTCGGTCGAGAGCTGCACGCGCGTCGCGCCAAGGTTGTCATCGAGCTGGTCCATGCGTTTGGCGCCGATGATCACCGAGCTGACCGCCGGGCGTGACAGCAGCCAGGCGAGGGCGACCTGGGGGATGGTGGCCTGCAGCTCATTGGCGACCGCCTCCAGGGCATCGATGGCATCGTAGCCGTGCTCCTCGTCGATGGGCGGGAAGTCGAAACCGGCCCGACGCGTGTCCGCGGGCGGGCCCTGGCCGCGTCGAATGCGCCCGCCCAGGAATCCGCCGGCGAGGGGCGACCAGGGCAACACCCCGAGCCCCGCCTCGGCGGAGAGGGGCAGCAGCTCGTGCTCCAGGTCGCGGCCCACCAGCGCGTAGTAGGCCTGGAGGGAGATGAAGCGCTCCCAGCCACGCGCTTCGCTGACCGCCAGTGCCCTGGCCAGGTGGCGAGCGGACCAGTTGGAGCAGCCCAGATAGCGCACCTTGCCCTGTCGCACCAGGTCATCCAGGGCCCGCAGGGTCTCCTCCATAGGGGTGCGGTGGTCCCAGCCGTGGACCTGGTAGAGGTCGATGTGATCGGTCCCAAGGCGCCGCAGGCTACCCTCCACCGCGGCCATGACGTGCTTGCGCGACAGGCCGACGTTGTTCGGGTCGCCGCTACCGTCCATCGCCGCCTGACTCATGGGCGAACGCACCTTGGTGGCGATGACCACCGCGTGGCGGTCTACCCCCAGGGCCTTGAATGCGTTGCCGAGGATCTCCTCCGACTCGCCGTACGAGTACATATCGGCCGTGTCGAAGAAGTTCACCCCGGCCTCCAGGGCGCGCGCGACCATGCGCGTCGCCTCTTCCTGGCCGACCTCGGCGATGTTGAAGAAGTTGGAGCCGAAGGTCATGGTGCCGAGGCACAGCTCGGAGACCTTCAGACCGGTGTGACCAAGCTGGCGGTAGTTCATACGACCTCCTCAGGCAGCGAGTGGCGGCTTCGGCGAGCCACTTGGCGCGGTGTCGCCGGTCGCCGGAGAACATGTTGCGGGGAGTAGCGTAACGAGGCCGACCGTACAAGGTCCGTCGCCTTGTGACGTGCGGTGGGCTACCCCTGGGCGATAAAGTGGGATGCCCCTAGCTGGGAGGCATCGGCCATGCCCGAGACCCCCGTCCTCACCGTCGACTCGCCCCAGGCCTACATCAACCGCGAGCTGAGCTGGCTCGCCTTCGCCCGGCGCGTCCTCGCCCTGGGGGAGGACCCGGCCGTGCCGCTCCTGGAGCGCGTCAAGTTCGCCGGCATCATGGGGATGCTGTACGACGAGTTCGCCATGAAGCGCATCGGGGGACTGCGGCGCAAGATCGAAAACCTCGAGCAGCAGCCCGGCCCCGACGGTATGACGCCCCACGAGGAGCTCGCCGCGTGCCGAGCCGAGCTCTACGCCCAGGCACGACAGGTCGCCCGTCTGGTGCAGGAAGGGCTGCGGCCGGCCCTCGCGAGAGTCGGTCTCCCGATCCATGACGTGGCCGAGGTAGACGAGCACCAGCGTGACCACCTGCGGCGCCACTTCCGGGAGTCCGTGGAGCCGATCCTCACCCCCCTCGTGGTCGATGCCGGCCACCCCTTCCCGTTCATCAGCAATCTGGGACTCAACCTCGCGGTGCTGGTGAGCGAGGCGGGCCGACCACGCCCACGCTTCGTGCGCGTCAAGGTACCGGCCAACCGGCCTCGCTGGGTGGCCCTGGCCGGCGAGGCCGGCGTCGTGCCCCTGGAGCAGGTGATCGCCGACAACCTGCACGACCTCTTCCCAAGCGCGACCGGTTTCCAATGCCACTACTTCCGCGTGACGCGGGGGGCCAAGGACAACCCGTGGACGGATCAGCTGGAAGAGGAGGAGCCGGAGCTGACCCCCGGGGCACTGCTCAGTATGGTGACCGCCGAGCTGACGGCGCGCAGGTTCGCGGGTGTGGTGCGGTTCCAGGTGAGCGAAGACATGCCGGACGACCTCGCGCACTGGCTTGCGGACCAGCTCCACGCGGACCCGGAGGACATCCAGCCCACGGCGGGGCTGCTGGGCCTCGCCGACCTGATGCAGCTACCGACGGACGGACATCCGGAGCTGCGTGATCCGCCACACGAGCCGGTGACCCACCCACGCCTGCGGCTCCTCGAGTCCGGCGAGGTCGCGGATATCTTCACCGAGATCCGCCGAGGCGACTTGCTCGTACACCTCCCCTACCACTCTTTCGACACGTCGGTCCTACGCTTCCTGGAGAGTGCCGCGGTCGACCCGCAGGTGCTGGCGATCAAGCTCACCATCTACCGTACCAGCAGCCAGTCGCCGATCATCCACGCCCTGGTCGAGGCGGCACGGCGCGGCAAGCAGGTGGCCGTGCTGGTGGAGATCACCGCGCGCTTCGACGAGGCCCCCAACATCGAGTGGGCACAGCTCCTGGAACAGGTGGGGGCCCACGTCGCGTACGGCGTCGAGCGGCTGAAGACCCACGTGAAGCTGGCGATGGTGGTGCGCGAGGAGCAGGACGGGATCCGGCGCTACGTCCACATCGGCACAGGCAACTACCACACTGCCACCGCCCGGCTCTATGAGGACCTGGGTGTCCTCACCTGCGAGCCTACCGTGGCCGCCGAGGCGGCGGCCCTGTTCAATGAGCTGACCGGTGCGGCGGCCGCCCCCGGTTACGACAAGCTCCTGGTGGCTCCGCACAACCTGCGCGAGCGGTTCACGGAGCTCATCCGGCGGGAGGCGGACCATTGCCGCGCCGGCCGGCCCTCAGGTATCCGGGCCAAGCTCAACCAGCTCCAGGACGCGGAGATCATCCGCGAGCTGTACCTGGCGAGCCAGGCCGGCGTACCCATGCGCCTGAACGTGCGCGGGCTGTGTTGCCTGCGCGCCGGGATCCCTAGCCTGTCGGAGACCATCGAGGTGTTCAGCACCCTCGGCCGGTTCCTGGAGCACTCGCGCATCTACCGCTTCGAGAATGGCGGCCAGCCGGAGGTATACATCGGCTCGGCCGACTGGATGCGGCGCAACCTCAACCGGCGCATGGAGGCAGTAGCCCCGGTCACCGATCCCGCGCTGCGGACGGAGCTGGAGACGGTCCTGTCCATCTACGAGCAGGACAACTGCTCCGTGTGGGATATGCAGCCCGACGGCGGCTACTGCCGCCGCCGCCCCGCGAAGGGCGAGCCACGGCGTGCCGCGCAGGAGGTCTTCATCGAGATGGCGCGGGTGTCATAGGCGCGTAAGTCTTCCGACCAATCGTGGCGATTTGCAGCACTGGTGGAGGCTGAAGATGCTGGATGGGGATTGGGGGGTGGGGGATGGGGGCATGGTTGGCCGCTACGCGGCCAGCCCGTTTTTTCCCTATCCGTCCCCCCACCCTGCACCCTCCATCCCGTTAGGTTTCGATCAGCCCGATGTACGGCAGGGTGCGGTGGTGGTCGGCGTGGTCGAGGCCGTAGCCCACGACCCAGCGGTCGGGGATCTCGAAGCCGAGATAGTCGGGGGTGATCTCGACCTGCCGGCGCGTCGGTTTGTGGAGCAGGACGCAGGTCTTCAGGGAGGCCGGCCGGCGCGCGGCCAGGATGCGTTGCAGGTAGGTCAGGGTGTGGCCGGTGTCGACGATGTCCTCCACCACCAGGACGTGACGGCCGGCGATGTCGATGCGCAGGTCCATGATGAGCCGCACCGCCGCCGGGTCGGTCGCCTGGTCCGAATAGGTGGAGAGGGCGATGAAGTCGACCCGCCGCGGGATGGTGAGGCGCCGGGCGAGGTCGGCGAGGAAGATGAAGGCACCCTTCAGGACCCCCACCAGCACGATCTCTCCCTCACCCGCATAGTCGTGGGAAATCGCCGAAGCCAGCTCCGCGACACGCGCGATGATCTGCTCTTCCGTGAGCAGGGGTCGGGGAAGTGGTGGCTCCATGTCGAGACGAAACCACGAACGGTGGTCAGGTGGAAGGGGGGTGCTTGCCTCGGGGGGCTTCGGGGCTTCGAGGTCAGGTGCTTACGGGCTGCTCGGCGAACGGCGCCACTACCGTCTGCTGCGCCACGTCGATCAGGCCGCGATCGGTGAGCTTCAGGGCCGGGATCACCTCGAGGCCGAGGAACGAAAGGCTCATGACGGGGTGGGGGGGCGTGACGCCCAGATCGCGGGCCGCGGCGACGATCCGGCCAAGGGCCGCCGCCACGTCCTCGATGGGCTGGTCCGACATGAGTCCGGCGATGGGCAGGGGTAAGAGGGCGGCGACCGTTTCGTTCACTGCCACAGCGAGGCCGCCTCCGGCCTCCGCCACCGCCCGCGCGGCCGTGAGCAAGGAGCGGTCGTCGGCACCCGCGGCGATCAGGTTGTGGTGGTCGTGGCAGACGGTGGAGGCGATCGCCCCGCGCCGCAGTCCTAGATTCGCAAGGAGCGCGCGGCCCACCCGGCCGCTCGCCGTGTGGCGTTCGATCACCACCAGCTTGGCCAGGTCGCGATCCGGGTCGGCAACCACCAGGCCGTTCTCGACCCGTGGCCCGACCCACACCTCGTCGGTCCACAGGTCATCCGGGTGGAGCCGCATCGCCCGCATCGCGCCTATCTGAGCAGGCAGGCGCAAGTCGATGCCGTCCCAGTCGATGTGAACGGTGTCACGCACCGCTGGCGGCACGATATTGGGAATGTGGGGCGGCAGGGCGCCATCCTCGGCCACCAGCCGGCCGGCGAGGTAGACCTGGGACGGCCGCGGCGCCTCCAGGTCGTCGAACACGATGAGATCCGCCAGTCGACCGGGCACCAGGGCACCGCGGTCGCTGAGTCCCAGGAGGTCCGCCGCGTTGAGTGTGGCGAGGCGCAGGGCGGTGACCGGCGGGACGCCGCCGGCGATCGCCCGCCGCACGGCGTGGTCGATGGTGCCCTTGGCGAGGAGGTCGTCCGGGTGGCGGTCGTCGGTGCACAGGGCGAGGCGACGCTCCTGCTCTGGGGTGACCAGGGGCAGCAGCGTGATGAGGTCGCGCGCCACCGATCCCTCCCGCAGGAATACCGCCATCCCGCGGCGCAGCTTGTCCCGGCCCTCCGCTACCGTGGTGGACTCATGGTCGTTGGTGACCCCGGCCGCACAGTAGGCGTCGAGGAGCGGAGGCGTGAGGCCCGGTGCGTGGCCGTCCACCGGCCGGTCGGTGAACGCGGCGATCTTCGCGGTCACCTCCGGATTGCCACCTGCCGCGCCGGGGACGTCCATCACCTCGGCGAGACCCCACACGACCCCTTCGGTGCGGAGGCCGGCGAGGTCGGCGGCGTCCAGGCGACCTCCGCTGGTCGCCAGGGGGGTGGCGGGGACACAGGAGGGTGCCTGGAAGACGAACCGGGCGGGGGCGCCCCTGGCATCCGTCGCCATGTATCGGATCCCATCGGGACCGAGGACGTTGGCAATCTCGTGGGTGTCGGCGACCAGGGTGGTGACGCCGTGGGCCGCCGCTACCCGGGCAAGCTCCGCCGGCGGGACGAGGGTGCTCTCCACGTGGCAGTGGGCGTCGATCAGCCCTGGCGCCAGGTAGCGGCCGGTCACGTCCACCATCGTCATTCCGTCGAAGCCCTCTCCCAGGGCGGCGACCCTTCCTGCCGCCACGGCCACGTCGCAGCGGTACACCTCACCGGTGAGGACGTTCACCAGGCGACCGCCGCGGAAGACCACGTCTGCCGGCCGTTCACCCCGGGCCACGGCAAGAAAGTGTGCCCGATCGAAATCCATACCCCTAAAGAGTAGCCGGGACATCGGGCCAATGCTGGCCGCGGCGACGGAAATGGCCGCGGCTGGCCTGTGGTCCCGATCGCGTCGTGCAGGGTCGTGGTAGAGGCACGTCATACCGTGCCCCTACGGCGTCTCGGGACGGTGCCGTGGCCCCGGTGTGGCACGGTGCCCGTCGTCGGGCGGCGCCGAGGCGCGGGTGTGGCATGCGGCGGGGCCGGCCGACGGGGCGTGGTAGGCTGATGGAGGTGA
>JASFUG010000139.1:0-7813 GCA_050050395.1 Nitrospirota bacterium | reverse complement strand
ATGTCGCCGAAGGGTAGATCGGGCGTCGGGATGCGGATCCCGATCGGGCTGTCGGCAAGACCGATCTTGACCATCTTGACGAACGGGATGTCGGGCCACGGGGTGAGCGCCTTCCAGATCGGGAACTCCGGTACCAGGACCGGCATGCCCAGGAAGTTCTTGAGCTCGACCAGGGGCAGCTCGGGGAGCTCGATGAAGCTGCCGGTGATCCCGATCATCGGGCTGCCGACGATGTGGTACTCGGCCAGGGCGATGCGCGCCGCCAGCGTCCCGGTCGGGATTGTACCCGACAAGAACAGCTCACCCGGCACCAAGACGTCTTGATGCGCCACCGGGAGCAGGCGCACGAGTGGCAGGTCCGGCAACAGCACGGGGAAGCCGGCGACCAGCACCAGGTCGTGGAACAGGAGGTCCGGGAACTCCGGGAAGGGGTTGACCAGCGGCAGCCGGGTATCGAGGTCGGCATAAGACTCGGGGGTCAGGCGCAAGTCCTCACTCGGGTAGTCAGCCGGATCCACTTCGCTTCCGCCTCTATCGAGCATCGACGCAAAACGGCCGCGCGGCTTCTTGGGCCGAATCGTGGGACCACTCGGCGTCAGCAACTCCGGCTCGATGCGCGTCGCGGCCACCGCCGTCGGGCTCTCCACGGCGGGCAGATCCTCCGCGCCCATGATCAGGATCTTTGCAAGCTGATCGGCGGCCAGGCACTTGTCGAGATTGGCCCGCAGGATCTCCCCGACCTCCTCCTGCGAGGCGCCCCCTGCAGTGTAGACGTCGGCGGCCGCGGCAACGACCTCCACGTCCTCCGAGCTGTAGCCGCAGGCGGCGGCGCGATCCTCGATCGTGCCACGGAGATCGGCGTGCGCTGAGCCCGCCAGCAACAGCAGCGACAGACCCGCCCGCGAACCCCACCGGAAGACCTCGGTCATAGCGCGCCCTGCTCCTCCCTGAAACATGGTCCCCTCCTCTTGCCAGAGTCGTCTAACTAGCAGCCAACACCAGTCTCCGCGGCCCAGGGAGGACGAGCGTTGGACCATACGAACGCCCCCCAAACCGTGTCAAGATCAGACGCCATGAGACTCTTCATCGCGAAAGGATCCTTTTTCAATCGGGAAAGCCCCCGCGATTAGCCCGTCCCTCATAATTCGAGGGGCGCCAAGCGCAGCGCGAGCCTCGCCCACGCACCTTGCGGGCGGGGGCCGCGAGTGCGTGCGGCTGGTCGCTGATCGTGGCCACCCCGCAAGTCTTGCGGGGCGCGTCACGCGTCGGGGCCGAGGGAGACGACGACGCCAGTGGAATCGCGGAGCGGTGGGCGCGGATCACCTGCATGGCGAGAGATGCACGTGACTCAGGTTGCAACCCCGCTCACCTCTTCCGGGTGGTCGGGCACGCGGTAGAAAACCCGCGCCACCCAGACCGACAGCTCGTACATCAGTATCAGAGGTCCCGCCATCAACGTCTGGGTGACCGGGTCCGGGGGGGTCAAGAACGCCCCGAAGACGAATGCCACCAGGAGGGCGTAGCGCCGGTTCCGGGTCATGGTCTCATACCGCACGAGCCCGAGGCGGGCGAGCACGAATACCAGCAACGGCAACTGGAACACGACGCCGAAGGCGATCATCAAGCGGATACAAAAACCCAGGAACTTACCGACATTCAACGTCGCGACCAGCGACGGGTCGAAATGCAGAAAGAACTGCACCGCAAACGGCAATACACCGAGAAACGCGAGGGTGGCGCCGCCCAGAAAGAAGAGACTGCCAAACAGCACGAAGGGCACCACATAGCGGCGCTCCCTGGGCAACAGCCCAGGCGCGATGAACCGGTAGAGCTGGTAGAAGATGACCGGCAGCGCCAGTAGCAGGCCGGCAAAGAAGGCGGCCTTCAGGTGGGTGAGGAACGGCTCCATCAGACTGAAGTAGTTGAGTGACACCTCCGGTGCCACCTCCTTCAGGGGCCGCTGCAGGAACAGGACGATCTGCTCCGAGAAGCCATATGCAGCCGCGAACCCGGCGCCCACCGCGATCAGGGCGCGAAACAGGCGGGTACGCAGCTCCTCCAGGTGTCCCGTCAGGGACATCTGGTCATCATCCATCGCCGTCTCGCTTGGCTTCCTCGGAATCATCCGGCGGTGCGCCTTCGACGTCACCGCTGCCGACGTGTGGCTCAGACGGCTGCGCAGCTGTCGATGAGCCCGACTCGCGCGCGAGGATCTCCGGTGTCCGCGGAGTGGATGTCTCTGGAATCCGCGGCGTGGTCACCGGCGGGTGTGACGGCGGTTCCGGGGAGACCGCGTTGCGCAGGTCGCTACTGGCCTTGCGAAACTCTGCAATGCCCCTGCCGAGGGAGCGAGCGATGTCCGGTAGCCGCTTCGGACCCAGTACCAGCAGGGCCACCACCAAGATCACCAGCAGCTCCGGCATCCCGATGCCGAACATCATATGCCTCCAGACCTTCCACGGCCATTTCGGCCGCGACAGCGTGACTTCTCCCGCCTATTCATATTCAGAGTGGACACCCGTGCGGGAACGGTCAAGCGGGCGGAAGCGGGTCGCGGTTCCTTGCCCTGAACCGGGTCCACCGTTAGCATCCGGCTCCTTTTGCATCGTGGTTTCCCGCCGTGGGAGGAACCGATGGGCCTGTTCTCGAGCCTCTTGACGTTCAAAGGGGGGATACATCCCCCAACCAACAAAGAGCGCACCAACCACGGGCACATCGAGGTCGCGCCCGTACCCAAGCAGGTGATCATCCCGGTGGCGCAGCACATCGGGGCACCGGCCAAGGTGCTGGTCAAGAAAAAGGACGAGGTGAAGCGCGGTCAGGTGATTGCCGAGGCGCAGGGATTCGTCTCGGTGCCGATCCACGCCTCCACCTCCGGCAAGGTGAAGGACGTCAGCCCCGAGTACTCGTCCAATGGGCAGCGGGTTCCGTGCGTCGTCATCGACAGTGACGGCAACGACGAGTGGGCCGACGGCGTGCGGGTCGATCGCCCCGACTACGCGGAGCTGCCGGCGGAAGAGCTCCGGAAGATCATCTTCGCCGCCGGCATCGTCGGCCTTGGCGGTGCCTCATTCCCTTCCCACGTCAAGCTGTCGCCGCCCGACACCAAACCGATCCATACAGTGATCCTGAACGGCGTCGAATGTGAGCCGTACCTCACCGCCGACCACCTGCTGATGCTGGAGCGCGGCGATGAGGTGGTCGCCGGTCTGAAGATCTTGATGCGGGTCGTGAAGGCCGAGAAGGGCATCATCGGTATCGAGGCCAACAAGCCCGATGCCGTCCGCCACCTCCAGAAGCTCACCGCGGACGAGCCCAACATCCGGGTCGTCACCTGTGCGGTGAAGTACCCCCAGGGGGGTGAGAAGCAGCTCATCTACGCGGTCACCAAGAAGGAGGTACCGTCCGGTGGCCTCCCCATGGACCTGGGTATCGTGATGAACAACGTCGGCACCGCCGCCGCGATCTACCGTGCGTGCCGCTACAACGAGCCACTGACCGAGCGGGTGACCACGGTCACCGGCGCCGGCGTGGTCTCCCCACGCAACTTCCTGGCGCGGATCGGGACGCCGTTCGGGGAGCTGATCGAGGCGTGTGGCGGCTTCCAGGGGGAGATGGGCGCCGTGATCAACGGCGGTCCGATGATGGGCATGGCCGTCCACAGCCTCCAGGTCCCGATCATCAAGGGCACCTCCGGCATCCTGGTCCTGGCCAAGGCGGAGCTTCCTGGCGGCGATTACGAGCCGTGTATCCGCTGCGGTATGTGCGTACGTGCCTGCCCCGTGCAGCTCGTCCCGTCGGCCCTGAGTGACTACGGCGAGACCCGCATGCTGCCGGAGCTCGAGGGCTACCACATCTTTGACTGTATCGAGTGCGGGTCGTGCAGCTACGTCTGCCCGTCGAAGCGACCGATCGTGCAATTTATCCGCTACGGCAAGAGGGAGATCTTGACCGAACGGGAGAAGAAGAAACGCAAGCTTGCGGAGAAGGAGGAGCAGGCCGCTGCCGCCGCTGCCGTGGCGTAACGCGGTCCGGTATGCGCCGCAGAGCGGGAATGTCTAACGGCGCGCCGGGCGGGTCGCCCGACGGGCGGCAAATCCACGACGGCCATACGCTCGCGCTTCCAGATCCGGCATAGAACTCCCCCTCCCACCGAAGCCGTTCGGAAGACCTATGTCCGAAGACCAACCCAAGAAGCCCACGCCCGAAGCGACTTCCCCGGCAAGCGAGTCCGCACCCGAGCCGGCCGCCCGCCGCGAGTCGGAAGCCAGCGAGCCGGGGACGACCGCCGACACGTCGCCTGCAGCCGACGCTGCGGCGGACGCGGGAGAGGACACCGTCCCGTTGGCGACGGCGCAGAAGGCCGCCGACGCGGAGACGACCGGCGACGCACCTGCCCCCACGAAGGAAGCGGCGAAGCCACCGGCCTCGGCCGAGAAGACCGCCGAAACGTCCCAGGCAGCCGACGCTGCGGCGGACGCAGGAGAGGACACGGTCCCGTTGACGGCGGCCAAGAAGAAGGCCGATGTGGAAACAAGCGGCGACGTACCGGCCGCCGAGAAGGATGCGGCCGAACCGTCGCCCGCTAAGAAGAAGACCGCGGACGTGGAGACGAGTGGCGACTCACCGGTCGCCGAGAAGGATGCGACCGAACCGCCCGCCGCGGCCGAGAAGACCGCCGAACGCAAGAAAAGCAGCGCCGATCCGGCTGCGAAGAAGGCAGCGGCGGAGAAGAAGGCCAAGGCCGCCGCGGCCAGGAAGGCGAAGGCCGAATCCGCGGGCGACGCGGAAGGCGCATCGGAGGGCAAGGAAAAGAAGAAAAAGGGGTTGCCGGCCAAGGACTACATCCTGGTCGGGGCCACATCCCCGCACGTCCTGAGCGGGGAGACCATTCCGCGCATCATGTTCACCGTCTGTCTGACGTTAGTGCCGGCGATCCTCGTCGGCGTCTACGCCTTCGGCCTGGAGGCGGTGAAGGTACTGCTGCTCACCGTCGGCGCCTGCATCGCTACCGAGGCGGGGCTCCAGCGGTGGATGGGCCGCAAGATCACCATCAACGATGGCTCCGCCGCGGTCACTGGCCTGCTCCTCGCCATGACCTTGCCCCCCAGCGTCCCGTGGTGGATCTGTGTGCTCGGCGGCATGATCGCCATCGGTATCGGCAAGCAGATCTTCGGTGGGCTGGCCCACAACCCCTTCAATCCGGCCTTGTTGTCGCGCGTGGTGCTGCTCATCTCGTGGCCCGTGGAGCTCACCACCTGGATGAAGCCCAACCAGGGGTTCGCCAACCTCGGCGCGGACGTCGTCACCGGCGCCAGCCAGCTCGGACAGATGAAGGAGGGGCTCATCCAGCAGGGCTCGATCGAGGCGGCGATGCAGCAATTCAACGCCTGGGACGCCTTCCTCGGCATCCACCAGTACGGGTCCCTGGCCGAGACGTCGGCAGTGGCCTTACTGATCGGCGGTATCTACCTGCTCTACCGCGGCTACATCACCTGGCACATCCCGGTCGGCTACATGGGCACCGTGGCGCTGATCGCGGCCGGCTTCTGGCTCTACGACCCGAGCCGCTTCGCATCGCCGCTCTACCACATGCTCACCGGGGGGCTCTTCCTCGGCGCCATCTATATGGCCACCGACATGGTCACCTGCCCGGTCAGCAACCTGGGCATGTTCTACTTCGGCGTCGGCTGTGGCGTGCTTACCTATCTTATCCGCACCTTCGGCGGCTACCCGGAAGGGGTGTCATTCGCGATCGTGATCATGAACGGTACCGTGCCCCTCATCGAGCGCTGGGTGCGTCCCCGGACCTACGGGACCAAGCTGCCGTCCACCGTCTGAGCCACCCCTGCTCTGCCCCGCACGACCCCGGAAGACTCGCCCCATGGTCAGCATCAACCGCCTCGTCATCGTCCTGGTGCTCGTCGCCGCCGTCAGCGCGCTGTTGCTGGCGCAGCTCGACGCGATCACCGCGCCGAAGATCAAGCAGAGCCGCATCGACTACAAGCTGAAAATGGTGAAGAACGTACTCCCCGCGTACGATAACGACCCGAACCACGACCGCCAGATCATCCCGATGGAGGCGTCCGGAACGGCCCACGTGAAGGTCGAGGTCGATGACGAGCGTGGCAAGGAGGGGGTCCTGGTCTACCCGGCCTACAAGGAAGGCAAGCTCGTAGGCCGCGCCTTCGCCGTCACCAGCCACGAAGGCTACTCCGGCGACATCGACCTCCTGATCGGCGTCGATCCCGACGGTGCCATCACCGGCGTCGAAGTGATCAATCACGCCGAGACCCCGGGCCTCGGCGCCAAGATCGTTTCCGAGAAGACCTGGCCCGGGAAGCGCGAGCTTGTCGGCCGTACCCTTGCGGACTCCCTCGAGGTCAAGAAGGATGGGGGCGAGATCGATGCAATTGCGGGGGCGACGATCTCTCCACGGGCCGTGTGTAAGGCAGTGAAGGCCGGCCTCGATACGTATGCGAAACGTCTGAAAGCAGAGCCACCGCCACCGGACGCCAGAGTGCAACTGGGAGCCCAGTCATGAACTACAGCGAGGTCTTCACCAAGGGATTATGGAAAGACAATCCGGTCCTGCGCATGATGCTCGGCATGTGCCCGGTGCTGGGGGTAAGCACCTCGGCCATCAACGGCTTCGGCATGGGTATGGCGACGCTGTTCGTCTTGCTCGGCTCCAACATCGCCGTCGCCCTGCTGAGGAGCTACATCCCGGCACAGGTCCGCATCCCGGCATACATCATCATCATCGCGACCTTCGTCACGGTGGTGGACATGTCGATGGCCGCATGGTTCTTCGACCTCTACCTCACCCTCGGGCTGTTCATCCCCCTGATCGTCGTCAACTGCATCATCCTGGGACGGGCGGAGGGCTTCGCCTCGAAGAACACCCTGTCCGCATCGGTGATCGACGGCCTCGGCATGGGCATCGGCTTCACCCTCGCCATCACCGCCCTCGGTGCGTGCCGGGAGCTGCTCGGTAACGGCACGCTATTCGACATCCAGCTCCTGGGGACCTGGTACCCACCGGCGCTGGTGATGATCCTGCCGCCCGGTGCCTTCATCATGCTCGGCTTCCTGGCCGCGGGCATGCGCCGCATCGACATCTTCATGGCAGACCGGGCCCGCACACAGGCGGCCGCACGCCGCGCCCAGGCCCTGACGCTCGCCACCGGCGGCGGCCCCGAACCGGCCGCCCCGGGGATGGAGTAAGGGAGCGGTCAGCTCCAGCGGTCAGCATTCAGCCTCCTCCCCCTCCGGGGGACGGCAGGGGTGGGAGCGCCCCGCTGTTCGCAGGGCACCCGGCGACACGGCGTAGCCAGACGCCCTCCCCTTGCGTCCCCTCCCGGCGGGAGGCGGAGCTACTCGCTGATCGCTGACAGCTAACCGCTGCCTTCACACCCGACGCGCGAGGGTGATGGCCCGCACCTCATCGACACCGGCGCGCAGCAATGCGCGGCTGAGGGCGGTCACGGTTGCGCCGGTGGTGTAGACATCATCCACGACCACTACACGCCGGCCCGCGATCCGATCCGGGGAGATCACGCGGAATCGCCCCTGCACGTTGGCCAGGCGGGCCGATCGGGACAGCCCGACCTGCGGTGGCCCGGGAAGTCTTTCGACACCGTCCGTGAGCAATGGCACGCGCCAGCGGCGGCTGGCCCAACGCGTCAGCAGGACCGCCTGGTTGAAACCGCGCTCGCGGAGCCGTGCCACACCAAGCGGGACGGGGATCAAGAGATCCGCCCCGTGCGGCCGTGGCCACTCTCCCCACGCCCAGACCGCGAGACGCGAAGCG
>JASFUG010000138.1:0-7861 GCA_050050395.1 Nitrospirota bacterium | reverse complement strand
CGGAGGGTCCGACAGAGGACACCGGGGACGGAGCAGCCTGGGGGATCGGAATCCACTCCATCGACCTGCAAGCGGTGAAGGTTCGTTACCGTGACCCGGCGCTGGTGGTCGACGCGGCGGTCCGTCGCGCACACATCGGCTCCCTGGCGAGCTGGCTGCCGGACGCCACGACGCGATTCGACCTGAAGGGCGAGTTCAACGGCGGACAGGTGGCGGTGGACGGCACCGCCCGTCCGTTCCGGGATGCCCCCGAGGCCGGTGTCCAGGTCCGCGTCACAGGCCTGCCCCTCGCCTGGCTCGATCCCTTGCTGAAGGGTTCCGGCGTGACCGGGATCGATGGCCTGGGCGACGTCGATCTGCGGCTGGAGGCAGTGGTCACGCCGGCGTCGGGAGATACCTCCCTAAGCGTGGAAGGGACCGTGGCGATGTACGATTTGCAGGCGGCGATGGCCCCGGCGACGCTGCACCACCTGTCGGTCGCCTGGCAGGGAGAGGTGACGGCCCAGTTGGCTGCCGCCGCACCGCCGGCGGTCGCCACCCGCGGCCAGTGGCAGCTCGACGATCTCGATCTCGCGGTGGCAGGGCTGCGTGTCGGTCAGGAGCAGGCCACTTGGAACGGGGGGCTCGACTACGGCACCGCCAAGGTCCATGCCGGGCGCGGTTTCGTGCTCACCGGGGACGTCGCCGTCACCGGCCTGCGTGCCGTGGATCCGGAGAAGGGCGAGCTGGCGGCATGGGAGACATTCACCGCCGACGGCGTCCGGGTGGAAGGGCCCGAGCTGGTCGAAGTGGCGGCGCTGCGCCTGGCGGGGTTGCGGGCCCTGCAAGGGCCGGACGCCGAGGATGGCGGTGACGCGGCACCTGCGATCACCCTCGGCGAGCTGTCGGTGGAGGGCGCTCGCGCGTGGGGTTCCGCCCAGGTGGAGGTGGACTCGGTGCGCCTCGATGCCCTGCAGGCGACCGTGATACGGGATGCGGAGGGGCGGTTGACCGCGGCGCGGTGGCGGCCGACGTCGGCGAAGAGCTCGGGTAGCCCCCCGCCCGCCACGGCACCCGAGGAGCAGGCGGAGGCGGAGCCCGGAGTCGTCATCCGCATCGACCGCCTCGAGATCGGTGGGGAGAGCGGGGTGTTCATCACGGACGAGAGCGTCGATCCCCCGTTCCGCCTACCGGTGGTACCCATCCACCTGCTGGTGGAGTCCATCGATCGGGCGGAGCCGGAACGGCCGAGCCCGGTGGAGCTGCGCGCCACCCTGGGCAAGTACGGCGAGCTGCACGTGGCGGGGACGATTGCGCCGTTCGCGGCCCAGCCCACCCTCTCCCTGGATGGAGAGCTGGCGTCGCTCGACCTCGCCCCGCTCACCTCCTACACCGCGGCGGCCGTCGGTTACCGTCTGAAGAGCGGCCAGCTTGACGTCGACCTCGACGTGGAGGTCGACGATGGCGCCCTACACGCGGATTCCGACTGGCGGGTGAACAAGCTGGAGATGGTGCGCCTCACCGAGGCCGACCGGGATCGTCTCAGCGAGGGGTTGGGGGTCCCGGTCAACACCGCCCTGGCCCTGCTCCGCGACCGCGACGACAACATCCACCTGAAGGTGCCGGTGCAAGGCGACCTGAACGATCCGGAGCTGCGCCTCGGGCAGACCATCCGCGACGTGGTGACCACCGCCCTGGTCAAGGCGATCAACAAGGCCGTGGTGACCTACGTGGCGGTGGTAAGCTCGCCGGCGGCGATCGCCCTGGCTGCGGGAAAGGCGGTGAGCCTGGCCACCGCCCTCCGCTTCGACCCGGTCGCATTCGCCCCCGGCGACGCCACCCTCGACGCCGTGGCCATCGATTATCTCAATGCCCTGGCGGAGCGGTTGGAGGAACGGCCGGGAATTCGCCTCAACCTGTGTGGCATTGCGGTGGCCGGGGAAATCCTGCCCGACCCATCGGACGCCGCCGTGGCGATCCCGGCGGGGGGAGAGGAGGCCGTCGACGCCGAGGGCGGGCCCGCCGACGCCACCGGACAACCCGCCACGGGCGAGATCGGGCCGTCCATGGAGGCCCTGCGCCAGCTCTCCCTGGAGCGCGGCGAGGCGGTGAAGGGGTATCTGGCCCTGCGGCGCGGTATCGCCCCCGAGCGCCTCTTCGTGTGCAGCCCGGAGGTGGACGAGGCGGAGGGGGCCGAGCCGCGGGTGGAGATCTCGCTGTAGGGAGGGGGTGCGCAATTCATGCCGAGGTGAGGGTCGCCGGCAGAAATCGCTCCGCGCGCCACGCCGCTCCGCCGGCCGCCGTGCTCGGGGTGGTGACCCTGATTCGCCCGCATTTCTCACCACGGATCGTCGCTGGACTGGACGTCTCCTTTGTTCGCGGCGCCTGCATTCCCCTCCCCAGGAGGACTCAGAAGCGAACGTTCAACGCCAGATAGCCGTACGTGGTATCGCCCCGTCCGGTGGCGTTCGGGACATCGTCGATGAATCCTCCGGCAAACAGGTGGGCACCGCCCATTTCCAGACCCAGGTTGCCCGGCAGGATATCCCAGCGCAGCCGCGCCTCCAGCTGATGTCCGACGAAGGAACCGGCGTCGCCGGACGGGTCTCTCAGTCCACTGGTCGTCCACCCGTCCGCGTCGGAGGCGAGCCAGTAGAGCCGATGCGCCAGCATGGCATCGACCCGGGACGTGGGCCTGGCGGACAGCCGGTATCCGGGTGACTGGATGTTGCTCCGGGCGAACGCGCCGTAGATCCCGGTGGGGCCGTACTCGAACCGGCGGGCGCCGAACAGCGTGTCAAACCGGTTGCTGTCGTCGTCGTCGGGGCGGTCGTCGCCGCTGGCGTAGTCGTACAGCACGGCCACCGTCGGAGACCAGGACCGGTCGAACGTGTATCCCACCTCCACATGCTGAAAATAGGCGAGGTGGTCGAGATCCGTCGTGTCGGCCGGGTCGGTGCTGCCGCGCGTCTTCCCGACCTGCGCGACCGACTCGATATCGAAATACCACGCCCCCTTGGCTGGCGCGCGAGACACCCGTAGCCCGGGGGTGTAGAGGCGCCGGTTCCGCGTCGCGCGATCCCCGGAGTCATCCTCGTGAAGCGCGAACACGTAGACCTCGCCCGTGGCGCTCCCGGGAAGGCCGGGCCACTGGACGTGCAGCGCCCAGAGCTGGAGATCGAAGCCCTCGTCATCAAGCTCGACGTCGTTGTCGAGCAGGGATTCGGCATCGGATGGCTGGCGAATCACCGGCAGGACATAGAACGCGCGGGCCGTCGGTCCTTCCGGAAGCTGCCATTGCCAGTGCACGCCGGTGAAGGCGTTGATGGTGTTGCGAAACCGGTTGCGGGCCATGAGCCGTCGGCTGCCCACGTCCACGGTCTGCCGGCCGAGCCGCACTTCGCTGCGGCTGCCCTCGACCAATGGGCCGTCGAACCGAGCCACGGCGTACGCCTGGAGCAGCTCCAGGGTGTTCACCATGGAGGTCGCGATGGGGGTTCCTGTATCCGCCAGCTTCTGCCGCGAATCCGCCAGCTCACCCACGAGTCCGAACGCGTCGCGGCTCACCTCCACCCGCAAAGTGGTCCTCAACGCCAGCATCTGGTCGCCGCCCTCCCGCCCCGCGCGGAACTGCCCATCCAACGTCTCGTAGCGTGTCCGCTGGGTGCCGCTGATGGCGAGCCCGTCGGGCAAGGCGGCGGCCTGTGAGAGTCGCCAGGGACCGGCCGCCCCGGTGGCCGCGTCCGCAAGGGGCGCCGGTGTCCCCAGCGCACCGATCAGGAACGCGAAGAAGAGGACGCCATGCACTCTCGTTGGAGTCTTCAGGTCCGTGTCAGCCATGAAAGAGGGGCCCCCCTTCCGGGCGTGCCGCCGCCGGGCAGCTCACCCACCGGCCGCCGATCCATCGGGCTGCGCCACGAGCGATCCCCGTCCCTGCCGTCATCGTCGGCAATCGCGGCCGGCGGTGGACCTTCGACGGCGTAGCGCAGCTTACCCTACCAGCCGCCGCCTCCCAGGAGCCACGACGGCCAGGCCACTGTCACTTGACCAGGGCGAGGCCGACGAGGATCGGCGAGCTGTTGATCAGGGTGTGGATCAGGACCGGGTAGATGAGGTTACGGGTGCGCAGGTATGCATAGCCGTACGCCCACCCGGCGATGATCGCCAGGGTGATGAAGACCTGGGAACCGGCGTGGTAGTGGACCAGGCCGAAGGCGCTACCCACCACGGCCAGGGCGGTGTACGCGCCCAGCCGCTCGCCACCCCGCCGTTCCAGGAGGTATGCCGCGCCGAACACGATGCCGCATGCCGCCGGCGGCAGCCAGGGGTGGGCGCCGCGCAGGGTGACGCCGGCCACCACCGCGAGGGGCAGAAGAACCGCCAAGCCGCCCCGCCACGCGGGACGCCAGTCGCCGGCCCGCGCGATGCGCTGCGCGGCCATGTTTTGGAGCAGGCCCCGGAAGAACAGCTCCTCGAACAGGGCGGTGTGCAGGAGGATCTTCAGGAACTGGCGGACACCGTCCCGGATTCCCTCGACGGTCGGCGCTCCGCGAGCGACCTGGGCGAGGAAGCCGGTGGCGGTCGCCACGACGAAGCACAGGGCAAAGAAGGCGAACCAGATCCCTACCGTGGCGACCAACGGTCGCCACTGCGGCGTGACCACGGCGCCCACCTCGGTCACGCCGCGCACCACTACGAACGCGTACACCGCGATCACCAGTATCACCACGCGCACCGCGGAGTCGAACCCGCCGCCGCTGTAGGGGATGCCCGCCTCCACCGGCAGGCGGAAGGCGGACAGCGGGACCAGGAACAGGGCGACGCAGGCGATGTCGCGCCCCTCGATCGGGCGTCCCATCTCACGCGCCTGGTGGCAGAGGAAGACCGGGAACAGGAGCAGGGAGGGGAGGATCAGGCCGGTCCCTTGCACCGGGTTGCCACCGCCTACAGCGCAGTAGCCGTACAGCAGGGCGATCATGGCCGCGGGCAGCAGAAAGGCGCGGCCGGCACTGGTACCGATCCACCCCCGCAGTCGCGTCGCGATCCCCTCCTGACCCACGGTGAACAGGGCGCCGTACAGGACGCAGAACACCGGTACCCCCACCACCAGCTCGTGCCCCGGCACCATGCCCCAGGTGACGGCCACCAGCAGGACGGCGAGGAGGCCGGTCGGGATGGCCGCGCGCCACAGGACCTGGGTCTTGAAATCACTCTCCATGTGCAGTCGCGCCCTGCCGGGGCCGGTGATGTCTGGCGGGCAAGGTCTTCTCCGCCACAGGGGACACTTAGATCACCGAGGCCCGTTCATCGTCCCGTGCCGCCGCGCAGCTCGATCCCCACCACCACCCCGAAGTCCGGGCTCGCCTTGTCCATGGTGTTCTCGGTGATCGCCACGAACCAGTTGCCGCCACCGGCGAGGCGGCGCCGCGCCCCCAGGTGGACCTCCGCCGACAGGGATTCGAAGATCGACTCGATCTCGGTGCGGTACGGGTTGTTGCGCGCCTCCACCTGAAGCACCCCGTCCCACCACTCGCCGAACGCCACCACCTGGCTGAGGGTGGCGGTGCGCAGCAGATCGGTCTCCTCGAACGCGGTCCCCGCCAGGCCGTCGTGGTCCGCCAGCCAGGCGACGTCCAGGTTGACGTGGCTCGCCCACCATCCGTATTCCCAGGAGAAGGCCGCCCCCGTGCCGTAGTCGATTCCGCCGGTCCCCAGGGCGTCGTGGGTAGGAGCCGTGGGGAGCTTGAGCGCCACGCGCAGGGCCGTCGCCGGCCGCAAGCCACGCTGGCCGGACACTTGCCAGTCCGCCTCCAGGGTGAGGTCGGTTACGCCGCTCGTCGAGTCGGTGCGCTCGAAGGTGCGCCCGCCGCCCTCGCGGATCCACCACTCGGTCTCCCCGTTCTCGGAGTGGGTGCGCGACCAGGGCGTCGGCAGGTGGAGGGTGTCCTCCACCTCCTCGATGAAGCCGTCGAGGAACCCCCCGGTGTGCCGCCGGTAGCCGACGGCGGTGCGCAGGGTGACCCGATCCGTGACCCCGTAGGCGAGGTCGGCCATCACCGTGTGCGACTCCACGTCCATGCGCATGATTACCCCGTTCTCCTCTTCCTGGGCGATCATGTTCGCCGCATGGAACGACAGCCGCCCGCCCCACACCCCGCGCCCGAGCGCCTCCGCGGAGATCGGCACAAAGTCCAGCAGCGCCGCGCTCATCGGCATCTGATTGCGCACCGGCAGCGGAGCGTGGTCGGCCGCACCGCTTGCCCCTGCGAACGCCATGAGGAGCGCCCACAGGGCGGTGAACCGCCAGCCAGGAGCGGCGAAGCGCCTGGCGGATTGGCCGTCATCGGTCATGTAACCCATGGCCGTACGGACCTACCCCCCGGCAAGGAAGGGATCCCGCACCTGCACGGTGCCGTAGATGCGACCGTGCTGGAAGTCCTCGGAGAGGATCTCGGCGAGACCGTAGTGTTCGGCGTACGCCCACAGGTGGGCGTCGAACCAGGAGAGCTGATAGGCGAGGGCGCCGCGCAGGGCGGTGCGGACCAGCTCCTCGGTCGGATAGAGGACGGGAAATTGGCTGAGCAGCTCCTCCGCCTCGCGCAGGGCCTCCGGGCGGGAGAGGAGGGGCTCGTCGGCAGCAACGGGCCGGCTGACCGCCGCGACGAACTCCACCACTGCCTGATGGGGGAGGCGCAGGGTCTCATCAACGATTCCGCTCCGCAGGACCTCGGTGGCGACCCGCTGCTTCTCCGGGAATCGCCAGTCGAAGCGGTAGACCAGCACGTTGGTGTCAACCAGTGCCGCCACGCTCGTAGAGCTCCTCCCGCGTCCAGCCCCGGTCTGCCGAGGGCGCTGCCCCTGCGTGGACGGCGTCGCGCTCCGCCTGCCGAGTGGTGGCCTGATCGAACAGGGCCAAGCGTCGCTGTGTGTCGCCTGCCGCGCGCCGTCGCGCGGGCAGGATGCGGATCGCCTCCCCTGCCGAGACCACCGCCACCTCGTCCCCGGGCCGGATGCCGTGCTGGTCGGCGATCGCCTTGGGGAGGGTGAGCTGGAGCTTGCTGGTCACCTTGGCCATGACTCCTTACTCTAGCAAGGACATAATCCTTGTCAACGCCTTGGAAGGCCACCGCGGCTCCTTGGCGCTATGCAAAGGCGCCAAGACATTCCTCCCGTCCCTTTGCGTCGTCGCGGCTTTGCGAGAGAACCCCGAACGACTTCCGCGTCGCCGTGTGATATCTCCTTCCCGCCGACACGCCCGGGTGCAGTGGTTCACGACGACACATCGTCGCATCCGTTTTTGACAAGCAGCACAACCGGATCTAGCCTCGCGCGACCTCCAGGGCGGGGACATCCCGAGGGGATACGGCAGACCCTAGCCCGTCTGTCCGAGGGTCTCGAAGGGGTTCTTACACGGATCCGCCTAACATTCCGCATCCGACATCGTCATGGGGTGACTCCCCAAACCGTCACAGCTTTTCTCCCGTTGCCCCCGGCGTGTTCTGCGGACGATAGACTACCCCACCGGATCTTACGCTGTCCCATCGAATTGTCGTTGGACGACAGAAGAAATGAAGGCCCGATACAAATACCTTCTCGATCACTCGATCAATTCGGCCCTCTCGGCCATAGAGATCTACAACAAGCCGGATTTCCGCGATCGTGAGCAAGTCTTCAGCGTCCTGATTGTCGTTGCATGGGAATCCCTCTTGAAGGCGAAAGTACTCAAAGACGGCAGAAACAAACTGACCGCCCTGTACGTGAAGGAGGGACACAGGTACAAGCGCGACCGATCCGGTGCGCATCTCACCATCGGCATCGAGGAGTGCCTTCGCCGATGCTCGGTGCCGAGCATCGTCAAAGACAACATTCTCCAACTGGTTTC
>JASFUG010000137.1:0-7902 GCA_050050395.1 Nitrospirota bacterium | reverse complement strand
GGCCTACACGTGCACCGCACCGGAGATCGCCATTCTCTCTAGACCCGTGCGCCAAACCTCCGGCAAAAGGCGCTCCCGGTCACGCCCTGCGCCGGTGTTCAACCCGGGATAGGCACCGCCATCACGATCGGTGCGCGGCTGGCCAGGACCACGGCCGGCGGGTGCACCTCGACAGCCAAGAGGCGGCGGTCCACCCGGTCCGGGTGCGGTCCGACGCTCACCTGCACGCCGTCGTCCCCGGCACGCACGCCGAGAAGGGCCGACAGGAACCGCCGCGCCTCCGTCTCGATCGCCGTATCCGGGCGGTCGGCGCCGCAGCGCGGGACCAGGTCGTAGAGGCAGCGCGCGAGCTGCGCCACCACGAGCTGGTAGCCGAGGGCTGCACGGGCACGGGCGGTGGCGTTCTCCGCCTCGTCCTGAGTGTGGGGCGCCAGGTACACCGTCGGCACGCCCGCAAGGCGCACCCGATCCCGGCCGGGGTACGCGGCGGGGGCCGTGATGCCGTGGCTCGCCAGGGTGATGAGATCGTCGGAGCCGATCGCCGCCTCGACGGCGCTAGCCCGGTCCAGCGGTCCCACCAGGGGCAGGGCGTCGATCTCGCCGTCGAGCCGCCCCGCCCAGCCGGTGGCCGCGAACGAGTGGCAGGCGGCCACCGCCACCAGCCAGGCAGCGCCACCCCACAGGGCAACGACGCCGGCGTCGCGCCCCTCGCAATAGGCGAAGCCGCGGGTCGGGCTCTGCTCGTCCCCGTACGGAGCGCGCAGGGCGAAGCGGTTGTAGGCGACCGCCAGCCAGCGGCTCACCTCCTTGGCGCGCAGGGCTCGCCACTTTATGAAGGCGTCGCGACCGAGGTGGAGATCGAGGGAGGAGATGGCATCGAACTCCGCCGCGTCCTGCACCTGGAAGAAGGTGTGATCCACGTTGGTGACCACCGGCGCCTGCGCCTCCTCGCCGAGGGCGGCGAGGGTCTCCAGCTCTTCCAGGTCCGGGACGGTCGCATCGAAGGCGTGGTCCACGATGATCAGCCCGGGATCCACCGCCACCTCGCCCCGCAGCGACGGACCCACCACCTCGCTACGCACGACCGCCGCCAGGGTCGCGCGCGGGGCGTGCAGGCACTCGATGCGGATCGGCTCGCGCAGATCGGCGCGCCGCACCAGGAAGGCGATCCCGCGCCAGGTCACCTCCAGGCGCCGGAAGACCGGATGGGCGAAGACCTCGTCGAGCTGTGCGGCGATGCGCCGATCGAGGTCTTCCGCGACCGTTCGGGCGACCGCCGGATCGGCGGCGCGTTGGCGATTGCGGGTGATCTGGCTCAGCACCTCATCCAGCGGCGAGGGCGTCGCGGCCGGAGTCGCAGCCGCCGGTCTCCCCTCCCCCGCCACGACGCCCTCCGGGAGGTCGACCAGGCCGAGGATCGCGTCGACCCCGCTGTCCCCGGCCGACGGTGCGGTGGGCGGTGGCGCGGCCTTCGCAACCGGCCGTTCAGCCGTGCCGCCAAAGGCGCGTCGAATCTGATCGAGGAGGTGGGCGTCGCCGATCTCCTCCGCCGCCCGCGCCTCGAACTGCTCCACCGTGAGGCGCCGGCTTGCGAGCTCGCCGACCAGGGAGCGCAGGCGCGCGAGATCGGCAATCTGCGGGATCGCCTCGGCCACCACCTCGGGCCGTAGCGACTTGAGGCCGGTGACCGGCAGCGTCACCTCGATCTCCCGCGGCGCCGTAGCGATGCGATTGGCCACCGGCAGGCGCAGGGTGCCGACGAACCGCCCCACGACCTCGTCGAGGTCCTCCTTGTCCACGGGAACCACGGCGCGGGGCGGCTTGCCGCCGGAGCGGTACTCCGCCTTCGGCACCAGGTCCCCGACCACCACCACCCGCAGCACCGGCCGCTCGATCGCCTCCATCACCGCCTCCTGGTTCGGTCAGCCTCTCCCAATCAAGCATAGCCACGACCCGCCCCGCGGCCACCGCCTCACGTCGCGATGAATAACGGCGCGTTGAGGCCGTCCGGGACCGGGCGGCCGAGCATGAGGAAGAGGGTGGCGGCGACGTGGGAGAGGCCGGGGGCGTGGCCGGCGGTGTCGTCGCCGTCCGGCTGGCGCAGGCCGTAGGGCCGCTCGGGACGCGGGTCGAAGCAGATGCACGGCACCGGGTTGATGGAGTGCTTGGTGGAGACCTCCTCCTCGCCCCTCTTGTTGAGGATGATCATCTCGTCCGCGTTGCCGTGATCGGCGAGGATCAGGGCCGTGCCGCCTGCCCGTTCCACCGCCGCCAGGATGCGACCGAGGGCGACATCCACAGTGGTGGCCGCCACCTTGGCGGCGCCGAAGTCGCCGGTATGGCCCACCATGTCGGTGTTGGCGAAGTTGATCATGCCGAAGTCGAAGCGGCCGGACTCGATCATGGGCACCGCCTGGTCGGCGATCTCCGGCGCCTTCATCTTGGGCTGGAGCGCGAAGGAGTCGATCTTGTCCGAGTCGATGAGGATGTACTCCTCGAGCTCGCGGTCGAGGGGCTCGCGGCGGCCGCCGTTGAAGAAGAAGGTGACGTGGGGGTACTTCTGGGTCTCGGTGAGGCGGAACTGTTGCAGCCCCATCTCCACCAGGCGCTCGCCGAACGGGCCGTCCACCTTGGTCGGTCCCATCACCTGGCGCCGTGGCAGGTAGTGGTCCTCGTCGTAGACCATCATGCCGGCGTACAGGCAGTCGGGGCGGCGGCGCTCGAAGTGCGGGAAGTCGTCCAGCTCCATCGCCTGGGTGAACTCCACGGCGCGATCGGCGCGGAAGTTCATGAACAGGACCGCGTCACCGTCGCACATCGGCCCGAGAGGGCGGTCATCCGCATCGACGAGGACGAAGCCCGGTAGGTCCTGGTCGATGATCCCCGGACGCTCCTGGCGGAAGTGGAGGATCGCCTCCTCGATGGAACGGAAGCGGTTGGGGCTCTCGCCGTGGACGTGGGCGTTCCAGCCGGTCTCGACCTTCCGCCACGTGCAGTCCCGATCCATGGTGATCGCCTCCCGACCTCCGCCGGACGCGAAGCGGTAGTCGCGATTCTCCTGGCCGTTGATGCGATCGAACAACGCCTCCAGCCGGCCAGTGTAGTCGAGGGCGGACTGAACGCCCACGTCGCGGCCGTCCAGCAGGGCGTGGACCCGGAGACGCTCCACCCCCTCGCGGTCGGCGTGCTCGATCACCGCGATGAAGTGGTCGATGTGCGAGTGGATGTTGCCGTCCGACAGCAGGCCGATCAGGTGCAGGGTGTGCTCCGCACCGCGACACCGGTCGATCAGCTCCCCCAGCACCTCGCCCTCGAAGAAGGTGCCGTCCGCGATCGCCTTGAAGATGCGCGTCGGACCCTGATCGAGAATCCGCCCGGCGCCCATGGTGAGATGGCCGACCTCGCTGCCGCCCAGATCGCTGTCGGCGGGCAGTCCCACGTGATGGCCCTGCGTAAAGAGGGTGGTGTGAGGGTACTCCGCCCACAGCCGGTCCATCACCGGAGTATCGGCCTGGACGATCGCGTCCCACTCGGGTCGCTTGCCGATCCCCCAGCCGTCGAGAACGATGAGCAACAGCGGGCGACGGCCCGCGAAGTGGTCCTGAATCGCTTGCAAGTCCATGGTGCGAGGGTACGCGGGACGGCACGATCAGTCACCTTCCGGCACAGATCACGGCCAGCCGGTGGTAGATGTGGGAGCGGGGCTTGCACGCGAACCGACGGCGGACGCTTGGACGTCAGGCGGCGAGGAGGTTCGCGACCAAGTTCGCTCCTACAGGAGACATCTCTTGCCGTTTGTGCCTCTCGCGCCCGCATCAGAGGTGCTCGCGCAGCCAGGCGAGGCACGCCTCCCGGTCGGGAGCCGGCTCCTCCCCTTCCCACCAGTCGCGCAGTCGGTCCAGGAGGTCGCCCACCTCCGGCCCCTGCGGAACACCGAGGTGGAGGAGGTCGCGGCCCGAGACCGGCAGGGTTGGTGGCGGCGCCCAGGCGTCGACCTCGTCCAGCAGGGGCAGGAGGGAGTCGCGGCAGCGCACGAAGGAGTGGGCCTGCATGGCGGCGGCGTCCGCCAGGGCAAGGTAGAGGAGCTGGGTGAAGAGGCGCGCACCCACCTGTCGGTAGAGCCGGCGATGGGTCTGGCGACTTTCGTGCTTCAGCAGGTAGAGGTGGCGTCGGATCATCACCGCCATGTCCGTGCGGTCGTGCTGGCCGCGCCCCAGGCGCCGGAGCTGGCGCTCGATCATGCGTGCCCCGACCTCGTCATGGCCGATGAAGCGATCACGCGGAGGGTCACCTTCCCGGCGATGGCAGAGGGGCTTGGCCAGGTCGTGAAACAGGGCGAGGTGACGCAGCAGGGGCAGGCGCGGGATGGGTGAGCAGGTGCGGGCGCCATCCGGATCGACCGCGCCGTCCGGCGCGATCCGCGCGTGACGCCCCTCCTCCAGCTCGAACAGGGCGAATAGGGTGTGCCAGGAATGGCGGGCGACGTCGCGGTCGTGGTACGGGTTGCACTGCGGGACCTCCGGCATGGCACCGATCTCGGGCAGGATCACCGCCAGCACGCCATTCCCCTGCATCGCCTCCAGGGCGGCACGCGGCCGTTCGGTGGCGAGCAGCGCCCACCACTCCGCGGCCACCCGCTCCCGGGAGATGTGGGTGAGGTACGGCGCCCAGCGCCGCACCGCGTCCAGGGTGGTCGCGTCGAGCGGATGGCGGGCAAACCGCGCGTGGAAACGGAACAGGCGCAGGATGCGCAGGAAGTCCTCCTTGATCCGTTCCTCGGGATCCCCGACGAATCGCACCCGCCCCGCCTCCAGGTCGGCCACCCCGTCGACGTAGTCGTAGATCGTGCCGTCCAGGTCCGCGTACAGCGCGTTGACGGTGAAGTCGCGACGGCGCGCGTCCTCTTCCCATGCAACGTCGCCGAAGTGGACGGCCGCGTGGCGTCCGAAGGTCTGCAGGTCACGGCGCAGGGTGGTGATCTCGAAACCCCGGCCGCCGGTCACCGCGGTGACCGTGCCGTGCGCCACCCCCGTCGGTACGACTCGCAGTCCCGCCGCCTCGAGGGTCTCCGCCACCTCCTCGGGCTGGGCGTCGATGGCGATGTCATCGTCCGCCGGCAGCCGGCCCAGGAGGCGGTCGCGCACGCCGCCGCCGCACAGCCGGGCGGTGAAGCCCGCACGGCGCAGGGGCTCGATGATACGCGACAAGGCGCGCGCGCGGTCGCTATCGATCTGCCAGTGTCTCCCCATGGATCCATCACACATTGCTGTGCCGTCGT
This sequence comes from Nitrospirota bacterium, assembly GCA_050050395.1. GTDB lineage: Bacteria > CG2-30-53-67 > CG2-30-53-67 > CG2-30-70-394 > CG2-30-70-394 > DASWHD01. The sequence goes on along the minus strand of JASFUG010000137.1, from coordinate 2,624 downwards.
GCGCAAGGGAATCGCCGCGGATTCGCTATATTTTAGGGGTCGCTACGCTCGAGGATCTGCATCATGGCAGGCAATGCCAACCTCAAGGGTTACGTCCGCGCCGTTGGGGCGAGGGTGAAGCAGCGGCAGAAGTCACCGCCGCCGTACGTGACGATCTCCCGCGAGTCCGGGGCCGGTGGCCGCGAGGTCGGCGAGGCCCTCACGCGTCTCCTGACCGACGCGCGACGTGACGCACAGTGGAAGTGCTACGACCGCGAGCTGGTGGACGAGATCATCGCCGACCACCATCTCAGCGAGACGCTGCGCTCATCGCTCGAGGAGGAGCAGGTGTCGCGTCTCGACGACTGGGTCTCCAGCGTCATCGAGCACAAGCCGCCGCAGGTGGTGCTGGCGGAGAAGACCGCCAGGACCGTGCGCTCCCTGGCTCTGCGCGGCCACGCCGTGATCCTCGGCCGCGGCGGTGGCGTCTTGACCCATGACCTTCCGCACGGCCTGCACGTGCGCCTGATCGCCCCCAAGGCGGTGCGCCTGACCCGCAAGCAGGCCCAGGCCCGGCAGCAGGGCAGAGAGCTGCATGAGGCGGACCTCGACCGCATCGACGCGGCACGCGCCGCCTACGTGCGCTCCTACTGGGGTGCGGATCAGACCGACCCGCACAACTACGACCTGGTGCTCAACACCCACTGCCTCGGGATCGAGGCGTGCGCCAGGCTGATCGCCAGCGTGGTGCTGGAGTGCGAGGAGCGGCTCGCGTCGGAGTCGGAGGACGCTGCCGCAGCGCCCAGGCGGCCCTAGGCACACGCCGCACGGGGGACGACGATTGATCCCCGGATACGCGAACGTCCCGGTGACGGTCGGTGCGGAGCAGGACTGGGGCGACGAGTCCAGGGTGCCGGGTTGCGATCGACCGGCACGCGACGCGCCGATCGAAGGCGGGCGACAATGGCGTGCCGGTGGATGGCGATCCAAAGGGGTAAGTATATCTATAGAAAAATGTGAATATTCTGCTGCAGGCCATTGAAAAGAATTATTGCTAAGCTATAGCGGAAACAGTGGAGGAGGACTGACTCGGCCATCCTAGGGAGGGAGCCATGAGGTTGTATCGTCTCGCCGCCGCCGCGCTTCTCGTCGTTCAGGTGGGGTGCGGCGGGGGTGGCAACAGCGATTCGCCATCGTCCGCGGATGCCGGAACGACCGGTCAAGGAGAGGGTTCCGTCGCCGTTACCGTCCAGTGGCCGTCATCGTTCACCGCTGGGGTCCATGCATCCTCCTTCGGGCTGCCGAGCCAGGTGCTCTCCCTGGAGATGACGATCCAGGTCCTGGGTCCGGACTTCTCGGGCCGGGCGCACACGTTGTCGGTCACTCGGACCCTCGACGGCGACGTCACCGTGCTGGACGGCGAGGAGGTGGCGAGCAACGGGGCGCGGGTCACACTACCCGTCCCGGTCGGCGATCCACGGCGGATCTACATAACCGGACACGCTGATCTGTCGACCTCCGACGGGGGGAGCGAGCCAGCCTCGTTCGCGGGCTCTAAGAATCTCCCCACGGTGACGGGAGAACCGGGGCTCCGCGCCACCGTGGTTCTGCACGCGGACGACGAGGCGGCGGAGGTTCCGGTCATCGAGACCTTGGTGGTAAGCGCACCCGCCGCTGCCCTGCACGTCGGCGAAATGGCCAATCTCGCGGTCTCCGCGATCTTCAGCGACGGCTTCGACGCCCTCCAACCCCTCGTGACGTACGCCACGTCCGATGCGGCGATCGCCGAGGTCGACGCCGACGGACGCGTCTCCATCGTCGGCAAGGGATCGGTCACGGTGACGATCAGCGGCGGCGATGCCACGACACCGCTCGCGCTGCTCATCGAGAACATTCCCCCGAAGGACGCCACGATCACCAACCTCCCACCGGATGACCCCGACCTCCCACCGGGGGAAAGCGTGATCGAGGTCGACGAGGACGGGACCGCCACCGCGACGGTGGAGGTGTTGGACGTGGACGACGCCACCCACGACCTGGCAATCACCGTACCGCCGTCCCACGGCACGGTGACCATCGGCAGCGACGGCACCGTCACCTACCTGCCGGATGAGGACTACAGCGGCGACGACTCGTTCGAGGTGGTGGTCACCGATCCCGATGGCGGCGAGACGCGCGTGGTCGTCACGGTCCACGTCACGCCGGTAGCCGATCCGCCGGCACTCGACCCGATCGCAGACCAGACCAACCAGGAGGGGGACGCCATCGACGTCGTGGTGTCCGGCTCTGACCCGGACGGGGATACCCTGAGCTACGCCGCCACGGGCCTGCCACCGGGCATGTCGATCGACCCGACCACCGGGTCCATCTCCGGCGCCCTCGATTTCACCACGGCGTCGGGGAGCCCCTACACCGCCGAAGTCACGGTGAGCGACGGGAGTGATGAGACCGCCCGGACGTTTACCTGGACCGTGCTCAACGTGCCGTTCTGCGGCGACGGCGCGGTGGATCCCGGTGAGGCCTGCGACGACGGCAACACGACCGGCGGCGATGGCTGTGCCGCCGACTGCTCCAAGACCGAGGTCTGTGGCGACAACACCGTGGATGTCGGCGAGGCGTGCGACGACGGCAACACGACCGGCGGC
>JASFUG010000136.1:0-7934 GCA_050050395.1 Nitrospirota bacterium | reverse complement strand
CGGGTCCCTATCATCGCTACACGGTGGACGAGCACACCCTGCGCGTCGTCGACTACATCGACCAGATCCGGTTCCAGCCGCAGGAACAGCACACAGCGTTCCACGACACCTTCCATCACCTGGCGCGGCCCCATCTCGTTTACCTGGGCGGTCTGTTCCACGACCTGGGCAAGGGCTACTCCGGTGACCACAGCAACGTAGGGGCACGGCTTGCCGGGGCCGTGATGAAGCGGCTCAGGTATCCCAAGGAGGACATCAAGGTCGTACAGAGACTGGTGCTGTTCCATTTGCTCATGCCGCACTATTCCCAGCGGTTGGAGATTCACGACCAGCGGGTCCTACATACCTTCGTGGACCAGGTGATCGACGAGGAGAGCCTCGACTTGCTGTTGGTGCTCACCTACGCGGATGCTCACGCGACCCATCCGGACATGTGGTCGGCGTGGAAGGAGTCCCTCGTCCTGGAGTTATACGGCCTGGCACGGGAGCAGCTCCAGGGTCGCGAGGCCGACGCCCTTGCTGCTCGCCGCGGCGGCAAGATACGAGAGCTTGAGGCAGCCGCGGCGGAGAAGGGGATGGCTGCCCTGTTGCGTGACTACTTGAGCGAGATCAGCGACGAGGAGCTACTCGGGAAGACCGTCAACCAGACCATCGCCGATCTCGAGATGCTCCAGCGTCTCGATCAGGAGCCCCTGCAATTCCGTCTGGTCAATCCACGCGGTCGGCCCTTCAGCCAACTCACGGTCTGCACCCACGACATCGATCAGCCGGGGCTCTTCTCGAGGATTACCGGGGTACTGGTGGCCCACTCCGTGGACATCAAGGCGGCCCAGATCCGCACCCGCAACGGGGTCATCCTCGACACTCTGCAGATCACCACGGGCGACGGTGAACGCCTGACCCAAAAAGGTGTGAAGACCCGCCTCCTGGACGACCTGCGTGCGGTGTTGGAGGGACGCACGCGGGTCAGCGTGCTGGTCAAGGCGCGCGAGCGCTCCAGCTACGTCAATCCCCATGTCCGGCACATGGAGGCACACGTCACGGTGGATACCCGCGTTGCCAGCAGCGCGACCGTGTTGTTCCTAAACGCGGAGGATCGGCCGGGATTGCTGCACGACGTGGTGACCACGCTTGCCAAGCTGCGCCTGTACATACGGGGCGCCAAGATTGACACCCAGGCCGAACGGGTGGTCGACAGTTTCTTCGTGACCGACATCTTCGGCCACAAGGTCACCGAGGAAGGACGGCTGCGTTACATCTGCCGCACCCTGGAACGAGCCGCCGAACATCGCGACTAGTCCACGTTCCTCGCTAGAAAACTGCTACGGGCGTGCGGCTGTCCCGCATCGATCGGTGGTGTTACGCCGCATTCGCCGCCGGCTGGGAGTCGGGCCATGGTCCCGGCCTTTCGGACCCACTTCCATCGCGGGGCGCCTGCACGCTCCCGCGACGAGAGCGGGTGATGAACGTCAAGCTCCCGCGGGGAACGAATGGGCCTCGCAAGGCGGGCCAGGAGTCGAGTTGAGACGCGGGGTCCGTTTGTCGATCAGCCGTCGCTCGGCATGTGAGTGGCAATGGCCAGACGGCGAAAACCGGCGCTGCGCGCCGCATCCATCGCCGCGACCACGCGACCGTGTGGGACCGCCTCGTCGGCGCGGATGACCACCACCGTCTCATCGCCACGTTGCCCGCGAAGCTCCTGCAATCCGCCGCGCAAGGCATCGACGGTGACCTTACTTCGGTCGAGGAAGAAGGTGCCGTCCGAGGTGATCGAGATCGAGACCGCCTCGGTCGAGGGACGCTCTCTCGCACTGGCCTCCGGCAGATTCACGCCGATGCCCGACTGGGTTGCGAACGTGGTGGTCACCATGAAGAAGATCAACAACAGGAAGACCACGTCGACCAGCGACGTGATGTCGATGGTCAGGTCGTCATGGGGACGGCGGGCGAAGTTCATTTGAGGAGGGGCTAGGGTCTAGGGATTAGGGGTTAGGGTGTGGTTGGTCGCGTCGCGGCCAGATATTTGTTGTTGTGCGAGGAATAGGATGGCCGCGGAGCGGTCATCCACCTCTAACCCCTCACCTTTCATGGCGTCGCGTCCGTGATCGTCGCGTTGGCCCGTTCCTCACCCTTGGTCCCGGGTCAGGAAGTCCAGGAACTCGATGGACATGCGCTCCATCTCGACCGCCAGGACCTCCGCCCGCCGCCGGAAATAGCGGTAGGCGATGTACGCCGGGATCGCCACCAGCAGCCCGGCGGCGGTGGAAAACAGGGCCTCGGAGATGCCACCGGCCAAGGCGGAGGCGTTGCCGACGCCCTTCAATGCGATGGTATTGAACACCTTGATCATGCCAGAGACCGTGCCGAGGAGACCGAGCAGTGGCGAGACGCCGGCGACGATGCCCAGGGCGTCGAGGCGGGCCTCCAGCACCGGTAGCTGGTGGCGGCCGGCATCCTCTAGCCGGTCACGCAGGATCTCGCGCGGTTCTCCGCGGCTGATCAGACCGGCCGTGAGAATGCGCGCCATCGGCGAGTCGTTCTGACGCAGATATGCAAGGGCCTCCTCCCCCTTGCCATCGAGGAGCCGGGCGCGGATCTGATCGAGTAGGAATGGAGGCACCACCTTGACCCGGCGAAGAAACGCCGTCTTCTCGATGAGGATGGTCAGGGCAACCACCGATCCCACGAGCAGCGGCCACATCGTGGGCCCGCCCTTTTCGAAGAACAACAACAGGTTGCTCATGGCGTGGTCGGGACCGGTGCACCCGCTCCGGTGTCACCGGAGGGCGGTGGGTAGCGCGGCTCGCGCGGTGGCACCGCCGGCGTTGTCGTGCGCTGCGGCGGCACGTCATCGTCGATGGCCGTATCGACGAGCTGCATCCGCAGGTCACGGACCGTGTCGGCGAATGGCGTACCCTCGGCGAGGGTGTTGGCGCGCGCCAGGACCCGCAGGGCCGCGGCTCGGTCGCCTTGTTGCAGATAACCTTTTGCAATCGACAGGTACGCCTGGATCTCGAGCATTGGGTCTGCCGGCAGGCCGTTGAGGTAGCTCTCCAGTTGTTGGATACCTTCTCCATTTTGTCCCATCTCAACGAGGGCGCGGCCGCGGTAGTAGGGCAGGCTCTCGACCAGGGACAGGTCGGTGTCGTTGCCCGCCTCGACGAAGAACGGGTAGGCGCGCTCGGCCTGGCCCAGCTCCAGGAGGATGCGACCGATGCGGAACGCCGCCTGACCATGGTAGCGCTGGTCGTTCTGCGACTCGACCAGGGGCAGGTAGGTCTCGAGGGCGCGGTCGGAGAAATTGAGGGATTCGTAGACCTGCCCGAGGAGCAGTCGTGCCTCGGGGTGGTGTTGCGCGTCGGTCGGGTCGTCCAGGACGCGTTTCAGTACCTGGCTGGCGAGGAAATACTCCTCCGTGTCCAGGTAGAGGCGGGCCATGCGCAGGCGCGCGATGCGTGCCGGACCCTCCGCCGGGTAGCTACGCAGTAGCTTTGCATAGCTCGCAATCGCCTCCTGTGGCGCCTCACCCTTCTCCTGCAGAAGCCCACGGGTGAGTTCCACCTCCGCCAGCCAGCGGGAGGAAGTCAATCGCGCCTCCATCTCGTTCAGGGCGTGGGCCGCGTAGTCGGCGTTGCCGGTGGTACGCAACCATTCGACGCCGTCGAGGAGGGCCTGCGGGTTGGCGCCGCGATCCCGGAACAATACCTCCATCGCCTCGATCGCCGCCCCGGGCTGCCCGAGGTCTGCACGGGAGAAGGCGGCGGCCCACTGAGCCGCCACGGCCGAGGGATCATCGCCACCGCGAGTGGCGGAGCGAGCGAATGCCTGTGCGGCCTCTTCCGGCTGTCCGTCTTGGCGGTACGCGGTACCCAGCCGGTAGAGCGCTTCCCCAAGGTGAGGGCTGTCTGGAAATCGCTGCGTGAAGCGGCTGAATGCGCTGATCGCCCCGTCGAGTCGCCCCGCCTGTGCCTCGTTGACGCCGATGGCGAGCAGCGCCTCCTCGGCGATCGGGTGATCGGGGAACCGTGCGGCGACGCTCTTCAGCAATGTGATACTGCCGCGATGATCGCCCCGCGCGGTCAGGATCTGGGCCATGCGCATCAGTGAGCGCCGCAGGCGGTCGGCGTCCGGCCGGGTCTCCGTCACCTGCCGGTAATAGTCGTAGGCGGCGGTCAGGTCGCCGTTCTCGAAGGCCGTCTCGGCGAGGAGGAAGAGGGCATCGCCCCGTGCCGCGGGCCTGGTGTCCGTGGCCACCTGGGCGAAGATCGCCTGTGCCCGCGCAGTGTTGCCGAGGGTGAGGTACGCCTTGCCCAGCTCCTGCATCGCCACGGTCCAGTTCGGGTCTTCGCGTGGTACCTGCTCGAGGAGGGGGATCGCTTCCAGTAGACGGCGCTGACCGAGGTACAGAAACCCTTCGTAGAAGCGGGCTTGCCGCGCCCAGGTGGTGGTGCCCCGCTGCTCGCGCAGCTCGCGATAGTAGCCCTCAGCCTCGCCGAGCTGACTCAATAGATGCAGGCTGCGGGCCAGCAGGAAGTGGGCCTCGGCGTCCTCCTCCGGCGTGAGACCGCCGGCCTGCCCCGCCAGGTAGCGCAGGGTCTCGGCTGCATCGGTGTACTCCTGGGCCGCAAACAAGGCGCGCGCGAGGGCGAGACGCGTCCGACTGGCCTGCGGACTGGACGGGGCCGCCGCGAGGATTGACTGAAAGCCGGTCATCGCCGCCTCGACCCGACCCGCTTGTAGCTGTGCCTGAGCCAGGTCGAGTCGTGCGGCGAGCAGGTGGTCGCCACCGTCGCGCAGGGGCGACGATTCCAGGAGCGCCTCCGCCGCGTCGAGATCGCCGGTCGCCAGCGCCGTCTGAAACAGACCGACCGTGGCACCAAGGGCGATGATCGGCTCCGCCGCCTCGCGCTGGAGCTGGTCGAAGGTCGCGACCGCCGACTGCAGATCGCCGAGCCTGAGTCGGCACCAGGCGGCGGTGAGGCGCTGGGCCGGCGCATCGCTCTGCGCGAGTAGATCGAGGCTCTCCTGGTACCGCCCCATGTGGAACAGCACCTCACCCAGGATCTGGCGCACACTGGCCTGCCACACCTGCGGGCCGGTGGTTAGCAGCGCGTCGGCGGCGGAACGCGCCGTTCCGAAATCGTCAGCGGCGAGAGCAATCGCCATGCGCCACAGGTGTAGCGACGGGGTGAGATCGCTGGGGGGCGACGCAAGGCCACGATCGAGACGGTCGACCGCATCCGTGAGTTCCCCCTGTTCCATCGCCAACCACGCCAGGGAGTAGTTGGCGTACCCGGCGAGGGGATGGGCGGGCCATTCATCGATAAGGCCGTGAAGCTGCCCGATCCCCCGTTGTCGCTGCCCCGTGGCCAGGGAACACTCCGCAAGCCAATACTGTGCCGCAGCCACCTGCTGGCCTTCGGGGTAGCTCGCGATCACCCTCTGGAAGATCGCGGTGGCCTCCCGGAAACGCCCGGCATCGAAATGGTAAAGGCCCTGGGCGAGCATCGCCTCGTCCGGCGGCAGGAGGCGGGCGAGGGTTTCACCCAGACCGGGGCGGCGACCGCAGCCGGGGCGTGGCACCACCGCCTGATCGATGGCTGCGCGGGCGTGGCGCATCTCCTGATCGGGAAGGCGCCGCGCCCCGCGCTCGATCGCCAGGCTATACGTGTGTGACCGCTCCCGCTCCGGCAGCACTGCGAGCATTCCGGTGGGGCGGAACTGCACCTCGGTTGAGGCCCACTCCTGGGGAGGCGCGTGCGATTGAACCGCCCCGAGGAGCAACGGCAGCAGGACTAGGCACACGGAGGAGAACAGGAGCTTCATGGCGAATGCGGGGGCGAGCCTCGCTGACTGGCGGGATCGATCGCGGATCTTCCCCCATTTGTCCCTGAGTTGGTAGGAGTTGTGGGCATTGAAACTATTCATATCGGTCGACGACGACCCGCGTCGCACCGCGTCCGGCGCGGACCGTCGGATGGCAGTCCGTGTGAGGCCCATGGCGGGGTGAAATCGCCAACTGGGCGGTTTCGTTGTCGTCGTCGACGGGAAATGCTGGCGGATGGCAGCGACCGACCAGGCACCGTTCGTCACTCCCACCAATCGCGCCCACGGTCAGAGGCTGGTTGCCGCGATCGGGACCGGTAGCATCATGGTCACCGGGGAGACCATGGTGGGCAAGAGCTTCCTGGTCCGGCACTGGCTCGCGTCGGTCGCCCCGGAGCGTTACCTGATGCTTCAACTGGAGCAGCTCGGTGATCGCTCACCCCTGCGACAGGTGGCGGACCACCTCGGCGTGGCTCACGATCTGGCGGACGACGCCCTGCCAGAGGCGTGTCGTTCCGCGCTGGTGGGCGGTCGGGAGGTGACTGTGGTGGTGGATTCCGCGGAACGGCTCCCGGAATGGGTGTGGCAGCAGCTACTGGCGCTCCACCAGACGGTGCCGGACGTCCACTTCCTGTGGATCGGACGGCTCGATATCAAGCAACGCATGGAGGCGGCTCAGTATCGACCGCTGGTCGCGGCGATCGCCTGTCGCGTCCACTTGCTAGCGTACGGTCCTGACGAGGCGGCTCAGTACTGCTTCGAGTACCTGTCGCGGACCGCCCCCGAGGTCAGCCTGTCACCCGAGGCGCACGCCGCGGTGTACGGCTTCGCCCTCGGCTACATCCCGAATACCGAGCGGGTCCTGGATGAGGCGGTGGCGCTGGCGCAGAGTCAAAGGAACCACGAGGTAGAGCCACTGACCGTGCGCGTGGCGATCGATGCCTTGCGTGGCACCGCAGACTGGCGTCCGCCAGAGGCGGTGCAGCGGAAGGGGTGCGCGCCGCGCGCCGCAGCCGTGGTGATCGCCGGCCTTGCCGCCTTGGCATCGGTGATTGCTATCGTGACCCACATCGTCGGGTGACAAGGTACGTCGACATCCGGAGATGCCCGCCCGCGCCGCGGGTTACCCTGTCGCCGATCGTTTGTGACCGTGCCTACCTTTCACCTCTCCCACCCCTTGTCCCCGGGTGCGGCCGCCGCCTTCACCGCCGCCGATGCGCATCACCTGCGCGACGTGTTGCGCGTACGGTGTGGTGATCCCCTCACCGTGTGCGCTGCCGGGGAGTACTGGCAGGCAGTCATCGACACCGTCGATGGACACATTGTCACGGCACGCGCCGTGGCGCCGGTGCCGGCACCATGGCATTCGCCGTTGCCGGTGTACCTCTACCAGGCGGTGCCCAAGGGGAAGGGGATCGAGATGGTCATACAGCATGCCAGTGAGCTCGGTGCCGCCGTGCTCGCGCCCTTGATCACCGAGCGCACCATCGGTCGGCGTGCGGATCGCCCGGGCCGCCAGCGTGCACGCTGGGAGGCCGTGGCCGAGGCCGCCCAGCGTCAATGCGGTCGGCCGCGCCTCCTGGAGGTGCGGGCCGTCCAGACCCTCCCGGAGGCCCTGGCGGAGCTGGCCGGTGCACTGGTCGCCGTGCCCGGTGCACCGCCGATCGCGCTGCCTGCCGGCGCCGACGCCGTGCGGGTGGTGATCGGTCCGGAAGGCGGTCTGTCGCCGGATGAGCAGATGCGGTTGACAGAGTGTGGCGCGCACCCGTTCGGCGTGCCCGCCTTCACTCTCCGTGCCGCCACCGCGACCGCCGCCGTGCTGGCCGTCGTCAACCAGGAGGTCGCACGAATCGCCGCCACCCGCCGTACGTCGCAGCGAGGCTGACGGCGAATCGCTGCCCATGAATCTTCTGCTCCTCGACCCCGGTGACTTCCAGGGCGAAGGTCGGGTCGTGGTACGCGGCAGGCGTGCGGCACACGTGCACACGGTCGTGCGGCCGAAACCGGGCGCCGCATTGGTGATCGGAGTCGTGGACGGTCCCAAGGGGACGGGCGTGGTGCGGTCGTGCACGCCCGATGAGCTGATCGTGGATGCACGGCTGGATGCG
>JASFUG010000135.1:0-7999 GCA_050050395.1 Nitrospirota bacterium | reverse complement strand
TCTCTACGTATTCATTCAAGATATTTGGGATCGGAATGCATAACGCGTTGTCTGTTTACCTTTGAGACCGATCCCTATGGACGGATCCAAAACCATCCAATCAAGACCAAGGCAGGTGCAATGGTTCTCATATAGTTAGAACGAAATCGCATCTTCTAAAGGACATGGCATATGCATTGCTTGCGGGACAATCGTTGTCCTTCGGGAATGTCAATCGGCCTCAGGATTCGTTGTCTGTGAAGTGAATCCTATCCATCACGGATGGCCTGCCAAGGCTGCCCGGGAGTGCGAACGATGAATCAACGAACCGATCTCCTTACACAACGGGCCAACACGAATTGCGGGGCTGTGGCCTGGGCTGGCGTAATCCTGGCCATGGGTCTACTTGCCCAGGCGCTCCCCGCGTGGGGTCTCACAGGGAGTGCCTTCGAGGGCAACGACGGCAACCTCGTGGTCGACGACGCGGCCAACATCGACTGGGAGAGCTTCGTCGGCTCACCCGCGCTGCGGATCGGTGCAGATGCGCCTTCCGGGCAGATGGACGACTCGTTCCAGGCCAAGGAGGACGACCCGGAGCCCACGGTGACCTACGGATCGATCCCCAAGAACAAGAGCGACCTGCAAGACTTCTATGTCGCCCACCACAAGGTCGATGTGGGCGGAATCGAGAGGGACTTCCTCTACCTGGCGTGGTCACGAAACAACATCCTGGGCACCGGACTGATCGACTTCGAGTTCAACCAGTCCAAGGAGCTCAGCGCCAACGGTCTCACCCCCCTGCGCACCACCGGCGACGCCTTGATCACCTTCGGTTTCGGCAACGGCGGCAGCGACGCCACCCTCGGCCTGTCCCGCTGGACGGAGACCGGGCCATGCGAGGAATCCGGGGCCACCCCGCCTTGCTGGGGTCCGCTCGAGCCCCTGGCCGAGATCGCCGAGGGCGCCGTGAACACCGGCGACGTGTTCGACCCCATCGCCGGCGTCAGCCATGCCGGTCTGACCTTCGGCGAGGCGATGATCGACATGACCGCGGCGGGGGTCTTCGACACCGGCTCGTGCACCAGCTTCGGCAGCGTCTACGTGAAGAGCCGTTCCTCCGACTCCTTCACGGCCTCGTTGAAGGATTTCATCCGGCCCATCGCCATCGCCGTCAGCAACTGCGCGACCGTCACCATCCACAAGGACGCGGTGCCCAACGACCCGCAGTCCTTCACCTTTGTCCCGTCCAGCGAGCTGAGCCTGACACCCTTCGCGCTGGCCGACGATGGCACCAGCACCAGCAGCCAGACGTTCACCGGCCGCTTTAACGGGACCTTCGTGGTCACAGAAGAGGCCACGAGCGGATGGGACCTGACGGACGTCGCCTGCACCGCCGGCGGCGCGGCGGTCCGCAACGGCGAGGGCCTGCTCACAGGTGAGGTGATCCTCGACGTGGGCCCGGGGGATGCGGTGGACTGCACCTTCACCAACACCAAGCGCGGCCACATCGTGATCGACGTGGTGACCGATCCGGCCAGGGAGCCGCAGGTATTCGACCTCGCCCTGGAGGGCGGCCCCTCGGGGCTGAACGACGCCTTCGCGCTCAGCGACGCCGCGCCGCCCCACCACAGCGACGCGATCGAGCCCGGCCTCTACTCCCTGGCGCAGCTCGGGTCCGACCCGCAATGGGACCTCACCGGGATCACCTGCGATGACGGCAGCACCGGCACCGCCATCGCGCTGGATCCGGGCGAGACCGTCACTTGCATCGTGACCAACACCAAGCGCGGGGAGATCGTCATCGACGTGGCCACCGACCCGACCGGCGATCCCCAGCCCTTCGCCTTCACCCTCACCGGCGGGCCCTCCAGCCTCAATCAGGCCTTCAGTCTCGCGGACCAGACCCCGCCCCATGCCAGCGGCTTCGTCCTCCCTGGCTCCGGCTATGCCACAGCGGAGACCCTGCCGCCGGGCTGGTACGGGGGCGGCGCCACGTGTAGCAACGGCAGCCCGGCCACGAACATCGCGGTCGACCCCGGCGACGTGGTGACCTGCACCTTCAGCAACGACAAGATGGGGCGGATTCGCATCGACAAGGCGACCCGGCCCGTCGGCGACGAGCAGAGCTTCGCCTTCGCCCTGAGCGGCGGCCCCTCCAACCTCGGAGACTCCTTCAGCCTGACCGACGCCGCCATTCCACACGACAGCGGCTACCTCATCCCAGGAACAGGCTACGCGGCAGAGGAGCTGCTCGGTAAGGGAAAGACCGCCATCACCGGCTGGGATCTCACCGGCCTGAGCTGCAACTCGACACTGGGCGCAAGCCGCTACCAGTTCAGCGGCGCGCGGCTCGATCCCGCCACCTTCCAGGCGGGGGACAACAAGGTCACGATCGACCTCGCCGTGGGTGACGAGGTGACGTGCACCTTCACCAACACCAAGCGCGGCGTCATCACCGTGGTGAAGGATGCCATGCCGGATGGTCCGCAGGACTTCGACTTCACGATCAGCGGCCCGGAGCTGTCGGACAGCTTCCACCTCGACGACGACGGTGACGAGACGGACAATCCGCGGAAGGGTCACCTCCCCAGCACAACCACCTTCGCCGACCTCCTCCCCGGTCCTTATACGGTGCGCGAAGCGGATGCGGGCATCGCCTGGGATTCGAGCCGGATCGAGTGCCGGGATTCCCGGGGGGCGTTGCTGGGCGCGACCGACCTGATGTCCCGCACCGCAAGCTTCGACCTGCCACCCGGCGAGCACGTCACCTGTCTGTTCAACGACACCGAGCGCGGCACCATCGTGACCGAGAAGACCATCCCCGACGAATTTCTCGGGCAGGACTGCTTCGACGCAGGCCAGCAGCCCTTCCCCTTCACCACCAGCTACGGCGAGGAGTTCTCCTTGACCCATGGTGAGGTCCACGAAAGCGCACTGTTACCGGCCGGCAAGCCCTATACCGTCTCGGAGAGCGCCGTCGACGCCTGGTTCGCTACCAGCGTCTGCACCTACCCAGACGGCTCCACCACGGAGGGCGGTGCCGACACCCAGGTGACCCTGCCGCCCGCCGGCACGGTGCACTGTATCTTCACCAACCGGCCGCAGATCCATCCGGGATCGAAGGGGTTCTGGCGCAACTGGGACAACCACTACACCGCCGACGGGCTGGACGGACTGCTCTACGCGGCCTTCCAGGGCGTCGAGATCTACGCCGACCTCTTCTACCAGGATCTGGAGAGCGGCGAGTGGCTGCTGGTGGACGACGCAATCTCCCTGTTCGACGGAATCCATGACTTCCAGGCCGGCACCTCCGACGACCAGCGGGTGCTGGCGGAGGACAGCGCCACTCGCCTCGACGTGGCGGTGAGCACCAGCCCGGATCCGGCGCTCCACGAGCTACAGATGCACCACGACATCGGTCTCGACTGCATGATCGACGTCTCCGATATCCCCGGCGCGCAGGAGCTGATCGAGGCATGGACGCCCGAGCTGATCCTGGGCAGTAATCCCACCATCGGCGCGATCCTCGACGTGGCCGAGGCGACCTGGACCGGCACCCTATACGACTGGGCCTTCGACCTGCTCACGGATGCCGAGAAGCCGCTGCTCGCCGCCATCCTGGGACAGATCAACACCGGGCGGATCGTCGAGGTGAACATCTGCAGCTACCCCACGGCCCCCACCTGCCGGACCGTCGCGGGTCTTGCCGATGGCACCGTCGGGATGGAGTACGCCGCGATGATCGCGGTGAGCGGCGGAACCCCACCCTATACCTGGACCATCACCGCGGGATCCCTGCCACCGGGCCTGGAGCTCGGGCCTACGACCGGCGATGTCACAGGTACGCCGGTAACGTACGGCACCTTCGCCTTCACGGTGGAAGTGATGGACGGCTCGCCGACCCCCAAGATGGGCGCCTGGGACCTGGAGATCATCATCCACCCGGAGCCGGCCATCACGACCACGGCCCTGCCGGACGGCTCCATGGGCAGCGCCTACAGCATGGCCGTCGAGATGAGCGGTGGTGACGCCCCCGTCCTGTGGAACCTCGTCGACGGTGCATTGCCCGACGGCCTGGGGCTCGACCCGGGAACCGGGGTGATCTCCGGCACGCCACCGATGGCGAAGCCGGCCAAGCCGCACACGTCGACCTTCACCCTCCAGGTTACTGACGGTAGCGGCGCTACCGACACCGCGGTGCTCAGTCTGACGATCAACCCACCGTTGTAACCCATGCGGACCGGGCTGGCCGATGACGCCGGCGGGCCGCCGCGACCCTCCCCGGGCCTGACGGGCCCGGGGAGGGTCGGTTCCTTCGAAGCGGCAACGTGCGGTGCGGACGCCGAGAGGGCACACCACTGGTAGCGGCGGCAGACCGAGCGGCCACGCTACGAGCGCGCGTCGGTCGCCGATCCGTCATCTGTAGATCGGCTCTTACGAGTCACTATCCATGCGGGGACGGAGCCCTTAATGGACACCCAGGATCCAGCCCTCGATCTTCGCCACGGCGCGATCCGCTGGGGTGAGGCTGGGCTCGGAGGGGGCGGCACCTCAATGGGCTGTGATGCGCGATCCACGACAAAAAGCCGCAGTCCCGGCAGGCTGGCCACTGGCGTCTGGCCGCCAGAGTAGTCGAGACCGATGTAACAATCGAACGCGGTTCATCGTGCCGCTGACAGAAGAGAGTCAGTACATCCGCCGGCGGAAGAGCCAGGCGGCGAGGGTGAGGCTGAGGAGGCCGATGACCGCCATGGGCCAGTACTGGTGGACCAGGAGGCGGTACGAGGCACCTTCGAGGAAGACCCCGCGCAGGACGATCATGAAGTAGCGCAGGGGGTCGGTGTAGGTGATGAGCTGCACGGCGCGCGGCATGTTGGCGATCGGGGTGGCGAAGCCGGAGAGGATCACCGCGGGCACCAGGAACAGGAAGGCGCCGAGCATCCCCTGCTGCTGGGTGACGGCGAACGAGGAGATCATCAGGCCCAGGCCGATGGCGGAGAGCAGGAAGAGGCCGAGGCCGAGGTACAGGGCCCCGAGGCTGCCGCGCAGGGGGATCGCGAACCACGTAACGGCCACGAGAATGATGACGGTCCCCTCGAATACCCCGATCAGCAGGCCCGGCAACGACTTGCCGATCAGGATGTCCACCGGCCTCAGGGGCGTCACCAGGAGCTGGTCGAAGGTCCCCGCCTCCCGCTCCCGTGCCACGGAGAGGGCGGTCACCACCACCGTCACCATCAGGGTGAGGAGGCCGACGATGCCCGGGACGATGAACCAGCGGGACGACAAGGTGGGGTTGAACCACGCGCGCATCTGGAGGACGGCGGGTGCACCGCGCTGTCCGTGACGCTCCGCCCAGTCGCGGTTGAACTCGATGAGGATGGTGCGCGTGTAGTTCAGGGCAAGCATCGCGGTGTTGGAGTTGCGGCCGTCGAGGATCACCTGCACGGTGGCGGTGTCGCCCCGCGCCAGCTCGGCGCTGAACCGCTCACCGACGTGCAGCACCATCAAGGCGTCCTTGCGGTCGATCAGCGGCGCGATCTCGCCGTCATGGTCCAGGTGGGCGACGACATGAAAGTGGGGCGAGCCGGCGATGCGCGCGATCAGCTCCCGGGATGCCGCGCTACGGTCCTGGTCGTAAATCGCCAGGGTGATGTCGTTGAGATCGAAGGTGGCGGCATAGCTGAAAACGATGAGCTGAATGATCGGAGGGATGATGAGCAAGAAGCGGGTGCGCTTGTCGCGCAACAGCTCCAATAGCTCCTTCAAGGTCAGGGCGACGATACGGCGCAGCATGGTCAGTCCAGCCGTTTCCGGGCCCTATGGCGCACCAGGCCGAAGAAGATCGCCGCCATGATCCCGAGGGCGCCGGCATTCGCCAGCACCACGGGCCACACGTCCCCCGCCAGGAACAGGGTCTGGACGATGGCGACGAAGTACCGCGCCGGTACCACGTGAGTCACGATCCGCACCGGTGCGGGCATCGAGCCGATGTCGAAGATGAACCCCGAGAGAATGAATGCCGGCAGGAAGGTGCCGACGATCGCGATCTGACCGGCCACGAACTGGGTCCGGGCCACGATGGAGATCAGCAGCCCCATGCCCAGGGCCACGAGCATGAACAGGGCCGAGCAGGCGACCAGGAGGAGGAAGGAGCCACGCAGGGGCACCTCGAATTGCCACTTGGCGAGTCCCACGGTGAGCAGCATGCCCGCCATGCCCAGGAGGAAGTAGGGGATGAGCTTGCCCAGGAGGATCTCACGGATGCGGATCGGGGTGACCATCAGGGCCTCCATGGTGCCCCGTTCCCACTCGCGGGCGATCACCATGGAAGTGAGCAGGGCGCCGATCAGGGTCATGATCACCGCGATCAGCCCCGGCACCAGGAAGTGGCGGCTGTAGAGCGCCGGGTTGAACCAGACCCGCGGCTCGATGGTCACCGGCACCGGCAGGTCGCGCCCCTGGCTCGCGGCATACTGCTCCAGCCACACCTGCCAGACTCCCTGGATATAGCCGGTGGTGATGCGCGCCTGGTTGGCATCGACACCGTTGACGATCACGCCAACGGGGGCCTCGCGGCCCCCCAGCAGTCGGCGGGTGAAGTCGTTGCGCAGCCAGACGATGCCGTCGACCTGCCGGGTCTTGAGCGCATCCTCCGCCTCCTGGATGGTCTGGTAACGGACCGGATTGAAGTACTCCGAGTGCTCGAAGGCGCCCATGAGGTCGGCGGTGTTCGCGTCCGGCTGCTCGGCGACCAGGGCGACCGGCACGTCCTTGGCGTCGAGGGAGACGCCGTAGCCGAACAGGAAGAGCAGCACCAGGGGCAGGACGAAGGCGATGGCGATGCTCGATGGGTCGCGCACGATCTGCAGCATCTCCTTGCGCACCATCCCGCGCAGCCGCCGCACGGTGCCACCCGTCCGTACGTTCATGATGTCGCCCCCCGGGCCTCGATGAGGGCGATGAAGGCGTCTTCCATGGTGGGCTGCGGGTTCTCGGTGGTGCGGAACCGCGCCTTCATCTCCGCCGGGGTGCCCTCCGCCAGGACCTCGCCGTCCGCCATGATGACCAGGCGGTCGCAGTAGTTCGCCTCGTCCATGAAGTGGGTGGTGACGAGCACGGTCACACCGGCCTCCGCCAGGGCGTTGGTGCGCTCCCAGAACTCGCGGCGCGCGAGGGGGTCGACGCCGGAGGTGGGCTCGTCGAGAAACAGGATGTCCGGCTCGTGCATCAGGGCGGCGGCGAAGGCGAGGCGCTGCTTGAACCCGAGGGGCAGGTCGCCGCTGAGGCTGTCGGCATAGCCCCGCAGGCCGAAGGCATCGAGGGCCCACGCGATCCGTGCGGTGTGACGCTCGCCGGCCAGTCCGTAGGCGCTGGCGAAGAAGTGCAGGTTCTCGGCCACGGTGAGATGGCCGTACAGGGAGAAGCGTTGGGCCATGTAACCCAGGCGGCCACGGGCCGCGGCCGCCGCGCGGCGCAGGTCGCGTCCGGCCACGGTCACACTCCCCGCGGTGACCGGCAGGAGCCCGCAGAGCATGCGAAAGGTGGTGGACTTGCCGGCGCCGTTGGCCCCGAGGAGGCCGAAGATCTCACCGCGGCGCACGGCGAAGCCGACGCCACGCACCGCGTAGAAATCGCCGAAGCGGCGCGAGACCTCACGGACCTCGATCACCGTCTCCTCGCCGGCCGCCACCTGCCCCTTCGCCGGGACCGACGCGTCGCCAGCGGTCTCCCGCCGCGCCTTCAGCCGGGCGACGAAGGCGTCCTCGAAACGGGGCGGGGCGGCCTCGATCTCCAGCCCGGCGATCACCGACCGCAAGGCGGCGGGAGCCGCCTCGTGCGGCGCATCTGTGATCACCCGCACCGCCTCGCCATCGATCAGGGCATCGACCACCCCGGGCGTGGCGGCAAGGCGGTGCTGCAACCGTCGCTTACGCATGTCTGCGGACGTGGAGACCCGCCACGTCCGCCCCTGCATCGGGGCGCTGAACTCCTCCGGTCGGCCCTGGCCGAGGACCCT
>JASFUG010000134.1:0-8020 GCA_050050395.1 Nitrospirota bacterium | reverse complement strand
CCGTCGGTCGCTCACGGTCATCCTTCACAGTACACACCACCCGCCGTGGCTTGTGCAGCATGAGGTAGTGATAGCGTTTCCGCAGCCGCACCCGTTGACCGTCACAGCGCACGTGGTCGGCCACCGGATCGATCGCCACGCCGAGGCGCAGGATCGGCTTGCCGTTGACCTCCACACGGCCGTCGAGGATCCATTCCTCCGCCTCACGCCGCGAGCACAGGCCAGCATCGGCGAGGAACTTCTGCAGTCGAACGGTGGAACGGGTCGCCACGGATTACCTGTGGGCGGGTCGCGAGGGGAGGAGAGCTCGTTCGCGGTCAGGAGGTAGGGATCAGCGCACCGGTGGTTGGCCGCTGTCGTGGCCGGCGGTCTTGCCTTCGTCGCTGCTGGAAAGAGGGTTCAACCGGATCGCTGCTCCGCCACCTACTCCCTAGCCCCTAACCGCTGGCCCATCAACACTCCCGTCTCATCCCGCCCCCACGCCCTTGGGTTCTCCGGGGGTCCCCTCGTCCACTCCGGCTTCGTCCGCGCCCAGCGGCAATGGCCCGAACCCTTCGAGATGACGCCGCACCTCTGGACGGATGAACACATCGTCGAGGGGCAGACGCGACACCTCCTTGGCCAGGGCGCGCACCTTCTCCCGCAGGGTAAGCTTGCTGTTGACGATGATCAGCGCCTCGCCGTGCAGGGTGCACGAGCCGCCGGTGAAGTTCGCACGCTCGTAGCGCACCGTCACTCCGAGGCGCGTCGCCACTTGCTGCAACTCCTCTTGCAGGTCCGATAGCTTCATGGCTGGAGTCTCTCCGCGGGTACGGCACGGGGTCAAGGTGCCGCCAAGAGCGCGCAGTCAAGCCGCCACGTGGCGTCGCCCTTCCGAGAGCCGGATCAACGCCGGCAGCAACACCAGGTCCGACACCAGCGCAAGGGCGAGGGTCAGACAGGTGAGGAGTCCGAAGCGACGCGTCGGGCAGAACGAGGAGAGGGCGAGCAGGCCGAAACCGGCCATCATTACCACCGTGGTCAACCGGAGGGCACGACCGCTGGTCGCCAGGGTCACCGCCATGGCCTGCTCCACCCCCATCCGGCGCTGGCGATGGTGGCGATAACCCAGGGCCATGTGAATGGTGTCGTCCACCGCCAGACCGAGGGCGACGGACCCGGTCATGGCGGTCGACAGGTCGAGCGGCACGCGCAACCAGCCGATCGTGCCGAGCACTCCGACCACGGGCAACAAATTCGGCAACAGCGCCATGCCACTCCATCTCCACGATCCGAGCAGGGCCCGGAACAGCACCGCGATCAAGACGAGGGCCACCACGACACCGCACGGCAGGCCGTAGTTGATGGCGTTCATCGTATTGGCCTGGTGGAGAGCATTGCCGGCCAGGCTCACCTGGTAATCTGCCCCAGCCACCTCCTTCGCCGTGCGGCGAAGCCAGTTGGCGACCTCGACCATCCGCCGTGAACTGAGCTCCGGGAGTAAGAGCAGGAGCCGCGCCACCTGCCGGTCGCCACTGAGCAATGCATTCGCGGGACCGCCGGCGCCCGCCAGCTCGGCGAGCAGGAGTAACTGCGCCGCCTCATCCCGGTCGATCGTCGTACTGCTGTCGGGCGCCTCTCCCTGCAGCTCGTGGAGCAGACCTGGGAGGGCATCCACCGACAGCACCAAAGGGTGATCCAGACAGGCGGTACGAAGCCGCTCTACCACCAAGAGCGATCCCGCGTCGATCATCGAGCCGCCGTCGCGCCGTTCCACCAGCAGGTTGAGGGGCATCGAGCCCCCGAGAGCGGTCTCGGCCTGGCGGTATCCGACACGCAGGGGGTCGTCGACGGCGAAGTAGCGCACGAGGTCGGTCTCCGACTGGATTCGCTGAATCCCGGGCACGAGGGCCGCGAATCCCAGCAACGCGACAGCGACCGTTGGCCGTGCCGTGTGGGCACCCCACCAACCCGTCCGGCCGACCTTCTCGAGCTCGACGCCGGGGCGATAGGGGAAACGTCGCAAGAGCAACGGCAACGTGACGACCGCATGGAAGAAGGCCATGCTGATACCGACCGCCGTCCAGATGCCGGTGTCCCGCAGGGCGGGGACCCCCATGAAGCTGATCCCAAGAAAGCCGGCAATGGTGGTCACCGAGGTCCATACGCAGGCCGGACCCACCCGCTTCAGGGCGTGAACCACACCGCCGTGGCCTGCGGCGGTGACCAGATGGAGCCCGTCGGTGAGGCCGATGACCAGGATCAACGTCGGGACGATGACCGACACGATGGTCAGGGGGGCACCCGTCCAACCCATCAGGCCGAGGGTCCAGAGTGTCGCCAGCAAGGACGCCGCGACGGTGATCAAGGCGTGGCGCAGGGAACGTAGTGCGAGGGCAAGCAGGACGAAACACACCGCAGCCGCGGCCGGACCCAGGCGTAGACCGTCCACTCGTAGGGAGTCACGGAGGGCCTCCTTGAGCACCGGCGTCCCGACCATCCACCAGCGGCTTCCGGGCGGCATATGAGCGTGCAGCGATGCGTTCAGGTTCGGCACGAGGTCGATGGAGTCGCTGTTCTCCAGACCGAGACGCAGGATGAGGCTCCGCCCATCCCGCCCGATGAGCCGGCCCCGCAGTGCCTGCTCCTGGAGGGCCGCGGTGGCGGAAGCGGCGGACGCCCCCGGTGGCAGCCATGGTTCCCACGTGAGGGTCTGCGGTCCGACTTGCAGGCGGCGGGCCCGCGCCAGACTGCTGGCCCACACCACCGACTCGAATCCGACGGCCTCGTCGTGCACCGCACGCAGGCCGTCGACCATCAGTGGGTCGAGGAGCGGCATCCCCACCGGTGGTGTCACCACCACCAGAAGCAGCTCATCGTTGTCGAAGCGTTGGCGCAACGCCTGGAAGGCAAGAAAATCCGGGTCATCCTCCACGAGAAAGGCGTTGAGACGCACGTCCATCTGCAGGCGCGGCAGGCCAGCGAGCAGGAGTGCCGAGAGCAGGC
The DNA here is from genome assembly GCA_050050395.1 of Nitrospirota bacterium. Lineage (GTDB taxonomy): Bacteria > CG2-30-53-67 > CG2-30-53-67 > CG2-30-70-394 > CG2-30-70-394 > DASWHD01. The sequence goes on along the minus strand of JASFUG010000134.1, from coordinate 5,035 downwards.
CCACCAACAGCCACCACCGTCCCGGCCGTCGCATCAGGACGATGGTCCAGCGCGAGAACGCTCGTTCCACCCACCCGTTCAGGCGCCCATTGAAGTGAGAAGGCTCCGTTGGCCTCACTGGCGCCCCCCCCGGCCTCGGCCGCGTCGGTAGCCGTGGCATACGTCGCCGCGAAGACCAACGCTCTCTCTGGGTGCACGATGACACGTCCACAGGACGCGCCCTGTTCCGAGGAACACGACTGAACGACGCGATCGTGGACTGATGCGCGCCATTTCGCGGATTTGGCCGCCGCCCCTCTGCAACACGATGGGACGACCGACGAGGACACGCCAACGCCATCGGGGCCGATGGCCGGCAATAGGCGAGCGAGTGTGCGGCACGTGGTCCTGCCTCCTCCTCATCCAACTATTTGAGACGCCCCGGTGGGTGTCGGTCCGCATGCAGCTCCATCGTCACGGTATGCAACCGGCCATGGTTCACCGGTAACGCCCCCCCGTGATGCGTGGGCGACCCGCGCCGGGCCGATTCATGGTGCCCATCCCTGGATCGGGCATCACCACAGCCGCCAAAGCGACGGAACACCGGGTACAAGTGCGCGTCGGTCGCTGCGTTCCTGGGGCGCACCGCCACCCACCTGGCACCGACAATCCCCGTTCACTCCCGCCACAGGGCACCCGTCATACCCTGCCCTCCTTCTTCAACATCTCACGCAACGGCTGGAGCCACGGGGTACGATTCACCAACCACAGGGCGCCAAAGGTGACCGCGACCAACAGCAGGCTGGCGGCCGTCGCGCGCAGACCGAAGTCGCGCCGCACCCCGGCACCGAAGACGACGAAGATGATCGCGCCGGGCAACAGGCCGATCAGGGAACCGAGGAAATAATGGCGCGCCCGCACCCCGCTGACCGAGCACAGCAGGTTACTCGCCAACGCCGTGATAGGTAGCTGGCGAATCAGGATCATCGCCACGACGCCGTGCTGGCGCATCATGCGACGCACCTCGCCGATCCGTTCACCGAAGCGCCGCCGCACATAGCGATGACCTGCCCACCGTCCGACGTAGAAGGTAAGCATGGCAGAGAGCATGGTAGCGGCCATAGCGGTAACCAGGCCCATGGCGATCCCGAACAGCATGCCCCCCGCGAGGCTCACCACGGTCCGTGGCACTCCCACCGAGATGATCACCATACCCACCGCGATGAACAGGGGCTTCGCCCAGGCGCCGGCGTCCCCGACCAGGTCATGCCACGGCTCGAGATTTTCAGGATCGAGATAGACCGACAACGGAGAGCGGCGCACACCGTAGATCACGAGCATCAGAATCACCGCCATCGACACCGCCTTGAGCAGCGCGCGACGGGTGTCAGCAGCGGGGGGGACATCGGCATGCACGATCGCTCTCGCCCGAATCTTTCAGCAGGAAACACGGTCATCCCGCAGCAATGGCCGTACATTCCTACGCACCCACAGGGTCGGCACGCCATGCACAATCGGCAGCGTCCCGGCGGGATGGCGTTCGACTCTGGCCCCGGACTCGTGGCATCCGATCACGGACAGCGCCGGATGATGCGGGCGGTTGCGCGGGCGCGATGGAGGCATGAGATCTGTGGGCTGGACCAGCGACATGCGTCGCAGTCGGCGTGCGACGGATACACCAATCCCCAAGCGAATCACATCACATTCGGCGCACGACGCCAACGTGGCCGAAGAGGTAGGCTCGGGTCGCGGTGGAAGAGGGGGCGGCGGAACTCTGTCGGTACTCCGACCGAATGAAACAGTACCCTCTTGCCGCCTTTGTCAGCATCTGCTTAGCTGACTCACTAGCTCGCCTTCTTTGCGCATTCGCGCCGAGGAACCCGTGCGCCGCGGTCCACTCCTCTCCCTCCTCATCATCGCCATCACTGCCTGTAGTCATCGCCCTGTGACGGTCCAGGCGCCGACTCTCGGGGCGCCTTCGGCGTTGAGCGAGGGTGGTGTGGTGTGGGTGGCCCCGGCCATGGATCGTCGGGAGCACGGTCAGGGGGACAGCGATCCACGCGCCTTGGGATGGCGGCGCAACAACGTCGGGACTGGCCAGCGACCGGTGCGTCTCGACCGGCCGGTCGCCGAGTGGGCGACCGAGCGTCTGGTGGCAACCCTTGCGGCCCACGGCCTGACAGGGCGGCTCCTCGCCGCCGACACCCCACTGCCGGCGGTGTGGCTACAACCGACGGTGGAACAGCTGGAACTCGCCGCGGGTACCGACGACCGGTTTAACGCGGCCCTGTCGCTCGCTCTCCACCGCGGTAGCAGCCCCGCTCCGGTCTGGCAACAAACCGCACGCCGGGACAAGACGCAGTTCACCGGTGTCGGGGGAACCGCCATGGCCCACCTGATCCTGCTCATGCAGGAAGAGGTCGACGGGATCTGGGACGAGCTCCTCCGCACCCTCGGCAGCCAGCCGTCCGCCCCCGCGACGCCGGCGACAGGCGGGTTACAGATCGACACCACACCCGCCGGCGCCAACGTCTATATCGACGGCGCCTATTACGGCACCACCCCGTTCCACATCGAGCTGCCCCCGGGGGTGCACGACGTGCGGCTGGAGCGCGCCCCCCACCCCGCGGTCGAGCAGCGCATGGGAATCGTCGCCGGCCGGACGACCGCGTTTACCGTAGACCTCGTGCAACCGCCCGGGCCGTCCGACCCAACGCCTGAGCCGTCTCGATGAAGTTGTTGTTGACCTATTCAATGAAATTTAGCCAACTTCCCGATGTCAAAGTGCACATCCCCCCGCTCACGGCGACTCGCGCCGTGGGCACACCATCCCCAGTTACGGAGGAGCTGTCATGAAACGCATCGGCCTCTTTTCTCTCCTGGCAGCATTGGCGCTGCCCCTGAGCATCTTGCTCGTCCCGGACGACGCAGACGCGATTCCTGCCTTTGCCCGGCAGGTGAAACAGAAGTGCACCTACTGTCACGTCGCCTTCCCGAAGCTCAACGAGTTCGGCATCACCTTCAAGTCCAACGGCTACCGCCTCCAGGGCACCAAGGGCACGGACGTCTGGGACATCCCGGCGTGGCCGGTGGCCGCCCTCACGGAGATCGAGCTGGAGTGGGACGATTATGACAAGGATGCCCGCGGCCACGAAGACGCCCTGACCATCATGCAGCCCGAGGTCGAGGTCTTCTGGGGAACCACCCTCGGGCCGCGGATCTCCACCTTCGGAGAGATCATCGTCGAGCGCGGCGAAGGCGCGGACCTCGGGCCGGTCTTCATCCAGTACAACGACCTGGTGGGCGAGGCCCAGGCCAACCTGCGGGCCGGCGCCTACGACGTCGACTTCACCTTCCTTTCCGCCGCCCGTTCGATCATCTTCGACGGCTACGCGGCCGAGGACCTGGGCTTCTTCGGCACCGCTGTCGGATTGGAAGCCAATGGACAGATCCTCCCCGAGGATGAAGGGCTGACGGTGCGTTATGCGGTCGGTTACACCCTCGATGACCAGGATCCGGATAACATTTCCGATGCTAACCAGAGTGACCTCTCGGACAGCTTTTACGGCACCGTGGAGCTGACCTTCATGGAGCAAACCGTCGGACTCCACTATCAGCACCAAGCGGGCGACTTCGCCGATGCGGATCGCTGGGCTATCGCCGCCGAGCTCCATGGTGGTGGCGCGATACTCACCCTCGCCTGGTTCGATGCAAGCATGGACAACGATGACGACACCATAAATGAGGGCGATGACCTTGAGGGCGATGACCTCCTGGTCGAGCTCCTCTATCCCTACGACGACTACGTCTTCGGCGCCCGCTGGGAGAACCTCAACGACGACGGGTTTACCGGCGAGGGTGACCGGGAGCAGTGGACCCTGCACGCCTCCTGGTACACGCGGCCCAACGTGCAGCTCGGCGCCGAGCTCCGCTTCATCGACTTCGACGAGACCTCTTCCGGGGCCGACGACGACGACGAGGCCATGAAGGGCCGTCTGATCGCCCGCTTCGGCTTCTAGTCGTCCGACCAGCGTTAGCATTAGAGGGGGTAGGGCGGCGACCCCTGCCCCCTCTTTTTTCTTGCCCCGCGAGGTCCCGCCATGCGCGCCGTCTACATCTTGATCCCTGCCACCATGCTCGCCCTCGCCATCGTGCTCGCCTGCGCAGGCACGAGCCAATCCCCGGCAAGCCGCCTGGCGCAGGGTGAGAAGCTCTACACCCAGTACTGTGCCGAGTGCCATGGCGAGGATGGTAAAGGACTGGGGCCGGCGGCAAAGTCACTGGGATTGGTATGCCGCGATTTCACGGCGGCGGTCTTCGAGTTTCGCACTACGCCGTCGGGCTATCTCCCCACCGACGACGACCTGTACCGCACCATCAGCAAAGGGATCCGCCTCTCCATGGAGCCGGCGAAGAACATGCGCCCATTCAAGGACCTGTCCAGCAAGAAGCGATGGGCCCTGGTGGAATACATCAAGACCTTTTCGCCGCGCTGGGACGACCCGGAGGAACACGCCGACCCGATCACGATCCCCGAACCGCCCCCGGCCACCCGTGAGGCGATCGACCGCGGCAAGGAGCTCTGGAAAAAGGTCCAGTGCTGGCACTGCCACGGCCAAGAGGGGCGCGGTGATGGTCCCTCCGCGCCGGGCCTGAAGGACTACCGCGGCTACCCGAGCCCGCCGGCGGACCTCACGAAGCCGGAGCTGATCGAAGGCGGCTCCACACCGACCGACATCTATCGAACCTTCACCACCGGCATCAACGGCACGCCGATGCCGTCATTCGGCGACAGCCTCGACGATGGGCAACGGTGGGATCTGGTGTACTACGTCCTGACCTTCGGCTCCGGCGTGGACGGTGTTCTCGATCGGTACGGGGAGTAAAACCGCAGCTTGTCCCCCAAAAAAAGACAGGCCGGCCTGGGAGAGGGCCGGCCTGCGGACTGAGCCAGTCGGTGAGGGGAGGCTACTGGCTCAGAAACGATGCGATGTCGGCCGCCGAACCGACGAGAGCCGGGTAGGTCGGCATCGATCCGGGACCGTTCTGGAGGGCA